>JAQBNX010000022.1 GCA_028288385.1 Spirosoma sp. | reverse complement strand
AACAGAAGCATTTAAGCCGGTTTGGCGTACCTGGATCACTGCGCGTTATGTGGTATCCGGATCATCGCTTACGGGTGGGTCTGGAAACGGGATGGACTACAATGTACAGTTATCGGGGGATGGTGGCCAATGACCCGGTGCATGTTTACGTATCGGCTGTTCCGGTGCTGTTAGTTTTTTCAATGCCGCTGGCATGGCTGAGGGGTACAGACCGGACGTTGACCCGGCGACTGGCAGTGACGGCAGGGACAGGAGCCTATTTTAACTACTCCAGGCTGGACTATGTGGGTACAGTTACTGCCAATACAACCAGTTTGGGGTGGATGGCCGCAGCTTCCTATACGTATCCGATTGGCCGTCGTTTTAGAGTAGCCGGTGAATTGAAATGGTTTGATGCCGTAGCCGCCGAAAATGCAGCATTTACGGCTGAGGTTCAACTCGTTTGGCGGGCATTTTCATGGTAATAAGTTGTAAGTAAAACGTTATGGAACAAGACGTTAATAAACGAGATATATTATTTCTAAGCGATACACAGGCTCCCATGTGGGTGGAGCGGCTGGTATTGCGAACCCACCAGAACACCAAGGCGACCACCACCATTTTTAATGAGATTGTGCGCCTGAAACCAGCTGTACTCTACTGGCTGGGCGATATTGTTTCGCTGGGTTACCGGTCGAACAAATGGCGGATTATCGACCAGTTTCTGGCTAACTGCACCGCCGTTGGAACGGCCGTTTATGCCATCATGGGCAATCATGATGTAATGGGTCGCCCGCGCAAAGGGGCTAAAAACTTTCAGCTTCGTTTTCCAGAACACAGCCCCACAGGGTATGTGAAAATAACTGACGCCATTGCGGTGGTTATGTTAAATTCTAATTTCAGCATCCTCTCCGTAGCTGATCTGGTCAAGCAGCAAACCTGGTATGAACAAACGTTGAAAGACCTTGACGAAGACCCGTCTGTGAAGGTAGTCATCGTTACCTGCCACCACGCGCCTTATTCGAACAGTAAGCTGGTTGGCTCGTCCAAGCTGGTACAGCAGCGGTTTGTTCCGGCCTATACCCGCTCGCAGAAGGGGCGGTTGTTCATTACGGGCCACTCCCACGCGTTTGAGCGGTATCAGTTTGAGGGCAAAACGTTTCTGGTTATCGGCGGGGGCGGAGGACTCAGACAACCACTCAACGTATCACCAAGTCGATTGCCGGATCTGGCAGCAGATTACAAACCCCTGTTCCACTACCTTTCTGTTCGGCGGGAAGGAGAGGGCTTGTCATTGACCTCGCATTGTTTGAAAAACGATTTTTCCGGTTTTGCGGTTGGCTATCAATTTAAGATTCCGGCTGGAGAAACGGTTGCCTGAACGAAATCTACTGCTCCTCTACCGTACCGGCACCTAAGTTAGAAAATAGCGTTTGCCAGTATTGAGTGACGGCCGGATTGTTTTGCTTAACCGATGCATTTGGCTCAAACGGCAGAATCATCGTGATCGTTGGGCTGCCAATCGTGTAGCGTTTTAATTGACCGGCGTCGGCTTTAGCCCACTCATCGGCCTGGGCGTTATCTTTGGGAGGCTTCACCTGAAAATCGCGTCGGGTGGGGCCTTTCACGCTTTCGATCATGTCGCTCAGGTAGTATACGTTTACGGTGGCTCCCGATTCGTTGGCTTTAGCAATAACGGGCAGGCTAGCCCAAATATCCGTTTCCTGATTTGAGGCTCCCGTGTTTTGAGCACCCAGTTGTTGAAATACCCGCTGCCGTATTTGTGCTTTTTCGCGCGTTAAGGCCATATCGAATTCTGTTTCGGCCGCTTCCCGATCAGTCGCGCTGGCAGCCGATACGTCTTCCATCTCGGTCCGCGCGCTGAGGGTCAGCGCGCGGGCTTTGTAGGTGTTCTCATGAATGAAATAGACCTCGAGTTTGTCGCCCTTCTGCCGGATATTCTGATCAATAATCTCATTCAGCGCCTGCTGGTACTTTCTGGCGACAAACACGTTGTTGACGTTGACGCTGCGGGTTTTATCTAAAAAGATGAGCGTATAAACAGGCTCGTTCATACTGACTTTGGTCTTGTCGCCATCGCTGGAACAGGCCGATAAGAGGACCAATAGAAAGAGGGCAATGTATTTAGTCATAAGCCTTTCGGGTTGTAGCCCGTCGATACGTTAATTCTTGATTCCTTATGGTAAAGTGTGCTTAGCGGGGCAAAAGTTCGGTAGTTTCGCTTATCTTACAACTGTTTAGCTGAACGATCTTCCTCAACATGGCCAAAATTTATACCCGACTGCTCCTCTCAGTTAGCGTTCTTTTCTTCACAGTTTATGGTTCATTCGCCCAAGTCGAAAAGTCGCCTGCCCGCCACGAAGGCGACGGCCCGTTTGGAAAACTCATCATTCGGGGCGTCACGCTGGTCAATAGTACGGGTGCTCCACCCTATGGTCCTGTCGACATTGTGGTGGAGAAAAACCGCATCACTCAGATTAGGCAAGTTGGGTATCCGGGCGTTCCTATTGACCCGAAAGGCCGCCCCCAAGCCGCTCCCGGCGATAAAGAACTGAATTGCGAGGGCATGTACCTGA
>JAQBNX010000021.1 GCA_028288385.1 Spirosoma sp. | reverse complement strand
AGAAAAAGGCCGGAACGTTAAATTCGCCGAAGCATTTGAATTGTGTCAGTACGGTAGTCAGCCAACGCCCGAAGAGTTGAAAAAGCTTTTCCCCACCTTTTAAAGCAAGCCACGCTTAAACCAGGCCCTGGCCGGCCCTAAGCAGTCGGTTGCTACGTCTATAAACCCTGAACGTGAATGAATTAAGCTATTGCTTTTTTAGTTAAAATTGTATCCTGCACTGATTTTCTTAGTACAAAAACCCGACAGACTGCTTTTAGTCTAGAGACATTGGCCCTTTGTGCCCGTATATGAAAACTCAATGGATCATTGGTAGTGCTGTTATCATGGCGGTGGGGTTGACTCTATCGTCGTTTCTGGGCGTCTTTGAGAATCGGGTGGATTATAATACCCAAATCAAACCGCTGCTTAATAAGAACTGCATTGCCTGCCATGGGGGCGTAAAAAAAGCGTCAGGTTTTTCACTCCTGTTCAGGCACGAAGCCCTCGCTCCGGCTAAGTCGGGCAAAGCCGCCATTGTTGCCGGTGATGCTGATGGTAGCGAGATGATCCGGCGGCTTACCCTCACGGACCCCGATGAACGGATGCCACTCGACCATCCTCCCTTGAAGCCTGACGAAATAGAGTTGTTACGTAAGTGGATCGACCAGGGAGCGGAGTGGGGTGATCACTGGGCGTACTTATCCGTCGAAAAGCCCACTGTGCCAAGCGTGGGCACCTTCTGGAGCCGACTGGGATTATTCAACAATGACGAGATGAATTGGGTAAAAAACGAGATAGACCCTTTCATCATCGACAAATCAAAGCAAACTGGTCCGGAATCGGAACAGCTGAAGCCATCGCCCGAGGCAGACCGCGCTACGTTACTTCGCCGGGTGTCGCTGGACTTGACGGGATTGCCACCAACCGAACAGGAAGCATCGCGTTTTCTCCAAGACAAATCACCTCAGGCATACGAAAAAGTAGTTGACCGGATGCTGAAATCACCCGCGTATGGTGAACGATGGGCCAGTTGGTGGCTCGACCTCGCCCGCTACGCCGACACTAAAGGCTACGAGCGCGACCCCGGCCGCAAAATTTGGCGCTACCGCGACTGGCTTATTAAGGCCTTCAATAAAGACAAGCCATTCGATCAGTTCACCGTCGAGCAATTGGCGGGTGATCTGCTGCCAGCCCACGACAGCGAACCGGCAACCGACGATCAGTTGGTGGCCACAGCATTTCACCGTAATACCATGACCAACGACGAAGGCGGCACACAGGACGAGGAGTTCCGGGTGGCAGCCCTGCTCGACCGCGTCGGCACGACCTGGGATGTCTGGCAGGGCACTACGTTTGCCTGCGTTCAGTGCCACAGCCATCCGTACGATCCGTTTGTGCATGAGGAATTTTATAAATACGCTGCGTTTTTCAACAACACCCGCGATGAGGACGTAACAAGCGATACCCCGACACTTCGGTTCTATAAGCCCGCCGATTCGCTGAAACTCGCCCAGTTAACTCATTTCATCACGTCATCCATACCCAACCAGTCACAGGCTCAGCATCAAGCGGCTTATTTTACCAAATTGGCTCGTACCGCTGAGCCCAAGATAAATTCCCACGATTTTGACCAGTTAGTCAACGCGTCGCTGCTCGATGCCAAGTATTTTGGGTTTCAGGACAAAGGATCCAGCCGAATCAGGAACGTAACGCTAACCAACCGCCCCCGGTTAGTGATTGCCTGGGGGACCAATGCGGTGGACGCTGTTGTTACGTTGCGGCAGGATCGTCTGGATGGGCCTGTGCTGGCAACCATTCCCGTACCCAAAACCGGCAGTCAGTGGAACGACACCATCCAGATGATTCCGCTGCCGCGTATCCATGGCCAGCATAATCTGTACCTGTCGTTAAACAACCCGAAAGGGCCGAAAGACTGGGTAATGATCAAATGGGTGTCGTTTCAGCCCATGTTGCCCGGCCAGCCCGATAACACTGTGGGTCCCCAGGATAAATTGTTACTGGACGTCCTGAACGCCGATGCGGAGTCGGTGCCCATTATGCTCGACGGATCGGGCGACCTGGCCCGCCAAACCCATGTGTTCGACCGGGGCAACTGGCTTGTGAAAGGCAAGAAGGTAACGCCTGATATACCGAAGGTTTTTCCGGCTATGGACCCTAAACTCCCTAAAAACCGGCTGGGACTTGCCCGGTGGATGGTAGACCGGAAAAACCCCTTAACCGCCCGTGTTGCCGTCAATCGCTTCTGGGAGCAGTTGTTTGGGACAGGCATCGTTGAAACGGTGGAGGATATGGGCACGCAGGGCATTCCACCCACGCACCGCGAACTGCTGGATTATTTAGCAGTCGAGTTCATGGAAACCGACCACTGGAGCATGAAAAAACTCCTAAAGCGAATGGTTATGTCGGCCACCTACCGGCAGCAATCCAACGTATCGGCCCCCATGCTGGCCAAAGACCCATTTAACAGACTGCTGGCTCGCGGGCCGCGTGTCCGGCTGTCTTCGGAGCAGGTTCGGGATCAGGCACTGGCCGCCAGTGGGTTGTTAAGTCGTAAAATGCTTGGTCCCAGTGTTATGCCCATCCAACCCGACGGCATCTGGCAGTCTCCCTACGATGGCGAATCCTGGAAGCAGAGCGCTGGTGAGGACGCACACCGGCGGGCTTTGTATACGTACTGGAAGCGAACGGCGCCCTATCCATCAATGGTTACGTTCGACAGTCCCAGCCGCGAATTCTGCCAGTCAAGACGGATCAGGACCAACACGCCATTGCAGGCGCTAGTGACGCTCAACGACCCAGTCTACATTGAAGCGGCCCAGTCACTGGCCTATTATATGCAGCAACACGGTCAGTCGCCGGAAAGCCAGATTCAGGCAGGTTTTCGGCGCATTATGCTCCGCGATCTATCTCCCAAAAAGCTGGCGGTGTTAACCCGGCTCTACCAAACGGCACAAGAACACTATCAGCAACAGCCCGACGAAGCCAGGAAATTACTGACACGGGCAGCGGCAACTCCTCAGCAGGCCGCCCTGACCATAGCGGCCAATACGATGCTGAATCTGGACGAAGTGATAACGAAGGAATAGGCATGAACAAACTCCTCAACGAACTCCAACAGGCAGCTGCCGAGCGCGAAACCCGCCGACATTTTCTGCACACCTGCTCCACGGGTCTGGGTGCCATGGCACTCAGTTCTGTGCTGGGCAGTTGCGGATTTTTGGGTAAAAACGATACGCAGAGCAACGCCGTTGGGTCTGCCCTGTCGGCCGATAGCCCGGGCACAACTCCGCACCCGGCACAATACCTGCCCAAAGCCAAACGGGTCATTTATATCCACATGGCCGGGTCGCCAAGTCAGTTGGAATTGTTCGACTACAAGCCCGAACTAGCCAAATACAACGGCAAAGACTGCCCACAGGCTTTGCTGGAAGGCAAAAAGTTTGCCTTTATCCGGGGTGTTCCAAAAATGCTGGGGCCGCAGGGAAAGTTTGGGCAGCATGGCCAGTCGGGCGCGTGGGTTTCCAATTACCTGCCACACCTACAGGGCGTTGTCGATGACGTTACGTTCCTGAAAGCGATGCACACCGACCAGTTCAACCATGCTCCCGCCCAGTTGCTCATGCATACGGGCAGCGCCCGGCTGGGTCGGCCCAGTATGGGGTCGTGGGTTACGTATGGGCTGGGCACAGAAAACGACAACCTGCCGGGCTATATCGTGCTGGCGTCGGGAGGTAAATCGCCCGATGCGGGAAAGTCGGTTTGGGGCAGTGGCTTTCTGCCATCTGTGTATCAGGGAGTGCAGTGCCGCACAGACGGCGACCCGGTGCTATATGCCTCCGACCCCGCCGGAATGAGCCGTGACGTGCGCAAAAACACCATCGATGCCATTAGCGAGATTAACCAGCAGCAGTATGACGACGTGAAAGACCCCGAAATCCTGACCCGAATTGCCCAGTATGAACTGGCCTTCCGAATGCAGATGTCGGTGCCTGATGCGATGGATATCAAAAGCGAACCGCAGTATATTCTCGACAGCTACGGCGTTGACCCGAACAAAGGATCATTTGCCCGCAATTGTCTCTTGTCGCGCCGGTTGGTGGAGCGGGGTGTCAGGTTTGTGCAACTGTTCGACTGGGGTTGGGATACGCACGGCACCAGCAAGGATACATCCGTCGATACAGGGCTACAGATTAAATGCAAAGAATCTGATCAGGCAGTAGCGGCTCTATTGACCGATCTGAAACAACGGGGCTTGTTAGACGATACGCTCGTGGTCTGGGGTGGTGAGTTCGGCCGGACGCCCATGCAGGAAAACCGCGACGGGCAGGTCCTGCCGTTCTTCGGCCGTGATCACCACCTCGATGCCTTTACGGTCTGGATGGCGGGCGGGGGCGTCAAACGGGGATTTTCTTATGGAGAAACCGACGACATTGGCTACTACGGGGTGAAAGACCAGGTTCACGTGCACGACCTGCAAGCCACCATTTTGCATTTACTGGGCTTCGACCATGCCAAACTAACGTACCAGTTTCAGGGCCGCCCCTTTCGCCTAACCGACGTAGCTGGCAAAATTGTCAAGCCAATAATAGCGTAAAGCGAACGACTCTTTTAATTAGCGTGCTCATTAGAATTTATGCTACTCTAAAAGTAGAGCGGCATAAATTCCAATGAGCAAGGGGCTGCAGAATTGCAATTAACTGACATCCAATAAAATGTAATTCCCGACTTATACTTGTTGGGTGAAAGTCTCAACAGAGCATGAAAGACGGATCACCTACAATAGGATGTCCGTCCAAGTAGGCAAAGCAAATAAATTAGTAGGTTTCAGTTTACAAGGCGGGCTCTAATAAACAAGCTTTATTTACTCTTTGATCAGGCTGTGGGCAACTTAGGGAACGGCGACACTGATAAATTCGTATAGATAATCTCTAGTGATTGTTTCGTAGGTTTAAGTTTAAAATGATAAGATTTCTATTTGATATTCAGACAGTTGATATCATCGTAATTGCGGGTAATCTACTTGAAAAAGTAGATTTCTACAATGTAGCGGATTTTCTCGAAATAGAGAGAAATGAGAACGCTGAATACAAAAAAACAACAAGAGATATTTTTATTGATTTATTAAATTATTGGAACTTACTCTTAAGGCAGAATTCAAACGAGGTGTTTTTGATATATGATTTATCTGATCAATATATTTCAGCTTTTCATTTAGAAAGTTTTAGTTTTAAGGGTAGGGAGTTTTTAAAGATTACTAAAGAATCCACTCAAGACCTGCCTGGTTCGTCAGTGTCAAAAAGCATAAGCCTCTTAGAGCTAAAAAGTAAAAAATGGGAGATTGACAATGATTTCTCTATGCAAGCTACTCGCAATACTATTTTACGGGGTATTGACTGGAGTTTAGAAAATTTACGAATTAACACTAATCCGATAAACCTATAATATGAAAAATTGACAGTATTAAGTTGACAGGTAGGTCCCGAAGAAAAGTTTTTAGCCTAACAGGCGAAGTATGTAAAGGTTCGTGTACGTTCGTTTGAGTTAGCTTGTACACCCACCTGTAACACTTGGGGCGTTGGTGGCCCGTATAAGCGTTACAGAGTGCCAGGTTGCGAGCAAAATTTAAACGTTTAGGCAACAGGGCCGCTTTGTGCTCTTTAGGTGGGTGACTTTCGTAATCGTCTAGTTCTGTTTTTCAGTTACCCTCTCTATGACCAACCGCATATTCCTCATTCACGGATACGTCGAAGACCCAACCATTTTCGATAAACTTGTACCCCTGCTGCCTTCAACCGACTACGTTCCCATTAACCTGGCCGATGAATTTATGCGGTGGAAACCGGCTGGCCGGATTGATGTTCGACTACTGGCGCAGTACCTGATAGACTACTACGGTATTACGTCCCACAACGTAGTGATTGGGCATTCGTTGGGGGGCTGGGTGGCAATCAACATCAAGCAACTTAGTGGAGCCGCTGCTATTCAATTGGCTTCGTTTACTGACCAGGCGAAAATTAAGTTTCCAATCCATAACCTCACGGTTATCAAATTTTTGGTCAACTCAGGTATTACACAGAGCCAAACCGTGAACAGGGTTTTGAAAAAGCTGTACCCATTCCCGGAATCGCGGGATCTATATAATCACTTGCTTGATTCGTTGATGCAGATGTCCCGACTATACGTCTGGCAGCAGTTGCAGGCATTATTTGCCCCGGTGCCGAAGTTGATGGTTCAGCCTGACCTGCGCGTTCACGCGCGCCACGACAGCATTGTGGCCCCGCCCGATGAGACCTTCGTAGAGGTACCAGGTGACCATTTCGGTTTAGTTTTCTACCCAGAACTCGTGGCAAAACCAATTCGGGCATTGCTGAGCGACCGGACATAACTCCCAGAGCCATATAGAAGCACCGGCTGCGTATCAGGTTGCGCTACTCCAGCACCTTGGGAACCTCAAAAAACTGGCCGTCGTGTTGGGGAGCGTTGGCAAGGGCCTGTTCGCGGGGGAGATGATTGCCCACTACGTCCTCACGTAGCCTATTCGTTTCTGCCGAAATATGCGTCAGCGGCTCAACGCCCGTTGTATCAACCTCGGCCAGTTGCTCCATCCACGTCAAAACGCCGTTCAAGCTGTTAAGCATGTCGGTTTCCTCCTCAGGACTGACCTCCAGCCTTGCCAAATGGGCAATTTTTTGTAATGCTTCCGAATCGACTTTCATTTTCTAAAGAGAGAAAAACGGGCAGGTTACCAGATTGACCACTACACGATTAAGCAACTACTTTGGTTTGGGTATAGGCAACCAAACAGACCGCCTATCAGATGGTGCATAGCAACCGCATTAGTGTTTAAAATGGCGAACACCCGTCGTGACCATCGCCATGCCGTTTTGGTCGCAATAGTTGATTGAGTCCTGATCACGAACCGAGCCACCGGGTTGAACTACCGCCGTAATGCCTGCCTGAGCCGCAATTTCGACGCAGTCCGGGAATGGAAAAAACGCGTCCGATGCCATCACAGCCCCGGTTAGATCGAACCCGAATGCCCGTGCTTTTTCAATAGCCTGCCGTAAGGCATCTACGCGGGAGGTCTGCCCTACTCCACTAGCCAGCAACCGCCCGTGCGATGAACCGGCTTCGTTTGCTAGCACAATGGTATTGGATTTTGTATGCTTACACACCTTTAAGGCGAACTCCATAGCCCGCATTTCACCTTCAGTAGGTACTTTTTGCGTAACGGTTTTAAACTGACTGGCCGTTTCTGTCTGGCTGTCTTTGTCCTGCTCCAGCACGCCGTTCAGAATGGTTTTGAACATGATCGATGGCAGGGCTACCGGTTTACGTTTCAGCAAGATTCGGTTCTTTTTGGAACGGAGAATTTCCAGCGCATCGGGAGCGTAATCGGGTGCAATCAAAATTTCCATGAACAACTTGTTCAGTTCTTCAGCCGTTTCGCGGTCTACCGGTACGTTGCTGATCAGCACTCCACCAAACGCCGATACCGGGTCGCAGGCCAGCGCCGTCAGATACGCTTCTTTAGCCGTGGGGGCGGTGGCAATGCCACAGGCGTTGGTATGCTTAATGATGGCAAACGCAGCCGACGAGCCATCGCCTAATGGAAACTCGTCGATAAGCCCTACGCAGGCATCAACGTCAACCAGGTTATTATAGGAGAGTTCTTTACCATGCAGTTTCTCAAACATAGCCTCCATATCACCATAAAAAGTGGCCTGCTGGTGCGGGTTTTCGCCGTAGCGCAGGTGATTGGCGGGCAGAGTCTTGAAATCGGTGAGAACACCGGCCTCTTTAGTCAAATTCCCTTCCGCCCCTGTGCCGTCCGATTGACTCTCGAAATACCGGCGAATGGCCGTATCGTAGTGCGACGTAACGGCAAAGGCTTTGGCAGCATACTGCCGGCGGTCGGTCAGGTCAGTAACCCCGGCCTTATCCTTGAGCAGCGTTAGCACATCGGCATACTGGCTGCGCGACGACACGATCAGGACATCATTATGATTTTTAGCAGCCGCCCGGATCAGCGAAATACCGCCAATATCAATTTTCTCGATTACGTCCTCGTCTGTTGCACCCGATGCTACCGTTTCTTCAAACGGATACAAATCCACGATGACCAGGTCAATTGGTGGAATGTCGTGCCGATTGGCCTGGGCGAGGTCTTCCGGCATACCGCGACGGTACAATATCCCACCCATGACGGCCGGATGCAGCGTTTTGACCCGCCCGCCAAAAATTGACGGATAGCCCGTTAGGTCTTCAACGGCCGTTACAGGAATGCCAAGCTGTTCAATGAACGCCTGCGTGCCACCGGTCGAGTAGAGTTGAACGTGTTGTTCGTGCAGCAGCCGGACAATGGGTTCGAGACCGTCTTTATAAAAAACGGAGATTAGCGCGGAGGAAATGGGTTTCATCAAAGGGCTATGAGGAAAGAGGAATCAATAACGGCCTGAATGCGATGAATACCAAAACTGGCATTCTTCATTGGAAGCCCAAAGATAACCAAAGGTCTTAACTTTGTCTTTCCGGACTGTTTGTTCGGAGTTTTCTGCTTCAATGAGCACGTTCAAGAAATTAGCGGGCGACACCGCCCTTTATGGTATTAGTACAATTTTAGGGCGCATGCTCAACTTTGTGCTGGTTCCGCTGCAAACATACGTTTTTCCCCGACCGGGCGAACTGGCCTCCAATGTCGAACTATACAGCTACGTAGCCGTACTGTTGACCATCTACACATTAGGACTGGAAACCGCTTTTTTCCGTTTTGCTGCGCGTAATAAAAGCCAGCATTCTGACGAACGACAACAGGTGTTCAACGATACGCTAAGCCTTGTTCTGGTGGTTACGGGCGTTTTTACGGTGAGCATCATTCTGCTAACCCCGCAACTGTCCATCTGGCTCAACTATCCGGGTCAGCAAACGTTCATCATCTGGGCCGCCCTGATTGTAGCCATCGACGCCATCGTGGCCATTCCGTTTGCACGGCTGCGGGTAGAGAACAAACCCCGGCAATTTGTCAGGGCCAAAATCATCAGCATCGTCCTCGTTGTTGCCCTGAACATTTTTTTTCTGATTGTTTGCCGCGACATCTACGCTGGTAAATATCTCACGGCCTTCCAGCCGCTGATTCGTCTGATCTACAACCCGGCTATCGGCCCCGGCTACATTTTTCTGGCCAATCTGCTGGGCAACGTGGCTTATTTTATCCTGCTGCGGGACGCATTTCTCGGCTATCATTTCCGAATCGACCGAACCCAGGTGAGCGTGCTGGTGGCCTACGCGTTTCCCATTATGCTGACGGGGCTGGCCGGTGTTATCAACAACATGACTGACCGGACGTTTCTGCGCCATTATCTGCCCGAAGGCTTTTATCCAGGTCTGACGTCGGCCGATGCGCTGGGAATCTACGGCAATTGCTACAAGCTGTCGGTGTTTATGGCCCTCGCCATTCAGTCATTCAAGTTCGCGGCCGACCCGTTCTTTTTCTCCCAGGCCGAAGACAAAAACGCCCCCGATCTGCTGGCTCGTGTTACCAAATGGTTTCTGATCGTTTGTCTGTTCATTTGGGTGGGCGTGAGCTTAAACCTGGACATTATAGGGCTGCTAGTGTCAAAACGGTACCGTAGCGGTCTTGATATTGTGCCCCTGCTGCTGCTGGCCAACCTGTTTTTGGGCGTTTACTACAACATTGCATTCTGGTTCAAACTCAGCGATAAAACTGGCTTCGGTACACTCATTACCATAGTGGGAGCCGTTATTACGGTCGTGGGTAATATCCTACTGATTCCCCGGCTGGGCTACTTGGGTTGTGCCGTTGCGTTTCTAACATCCAGTTTTGTAATGATGGCCCTGTGCTACGTTTTGGGTGAAAAATATTACCCTGTTCCCTACGACCTACGATCGGCGGCTGGGTATGTTGTTGGTTCCGGTCTGCTCATCTGGGCATCGTTCCAATTCCCCATTGCTAATCTGTGGGTGGCCGTGCCGGTTCATCTGGCTTTGTTTGGGCTGTTTACGGCGGCTGTTTTGCATGTTGAACACGACACATTACGTCCCCTTCTAATGCGGTTTCGGGGGCGCCCGACCAAGGTTGTCAGCCCCCGATAGAAGGTATCAATAGACCGGTTATCCGCTCGTACTATGGGTTTTAGTGGCTAAAAATAGCCCTGTATTTCGACGGGGTATTTTTTATGGATAAATTTGAAGATTGTCTTTATCATGCTACCACCGTAGCCAACGTTAATTATTCATGAAACCAAGTTATACGTTCTGTTTTTGGTTACTGTCGGCCGGACTTACCCTGTTACTCACTGGTTGCAAAGAAAAACCACTCTTCGAGCGACTAGACTCCTCCAAAACGGGCATTACGTTTGCCAACACCATAGTTGAAAGCGATACGCTCAACATCCTCAACTACCAGTACATCTACAACGGCGGGGGCGTAGGCGTGGGTGACTTCAACGGCGATCAGAAACCCGACGTATTTTTTGCGGGCAATCAGGTATCCAACAAACTGTACGTTAACAAGGGAGACATGAGCTTTCGCGATGTCACGCAGTCGGCGGGCGTGGGCGGGGGCGGGCGCTGGTGCTCAGGAGTGTCGATCGTGGACATCAACGCCGATGGAAAATTAGACGTATACGTCTCCAACACACTCCATAAACTGGCGTCCCAGCGGGCAAACTTACTGTATGTCAATCAGGGTAATGACGCCGACGGTGCACCACGCTTCCGCGAGATGGCTACCGACTACGGCATTGCCGACACAACCTATACGACACATTCTGCCTTTTTCGACTACGACAACGACGGCGACCTGGACCTGTATGTCCTGGTTGATCAGATTTTTGATGAGAAAACAACGTCAAACCTCCGCGAACAAAATACCACTGGCACCTCTCCCAACGTTGATCGGCTCTACCGCAATGACTTTGATGCCAAACGCGGGCATGCATACTACACCGACGTATCGAAACAGGCGGGCATTCTGCACGAAGGATATGGCCTGGGCATTAATATCTGCGACATCAACCGGGACGGCTGGAAGGACATTTACGTCACCAACGACTTCGCCACCCGCGATTTGCTTTACATCAATAACAAAAACGGGACGTTTACGAACCGCGTTAAAGAGACCTTCAGGCACACCAGCTATTCGGCGATGGGCAACGACGTAGCCGACATTAACAACGATGGTCTCGCAGATATTGTGGCCATGGACATGCTACCCGAAGACAATCTGCGCAAAAAGAGCCTGATGGGTGGCAGCAACTATTTTGTCTATCAGGAATGGGACCGGCTGGGCTACGAATACCAGTACGCGCGTAACACCCTGCAACTTAACCAGGGGATACGGCCATCCGGGGTACGGCCGTCCAGGGTACGCCCACCGAGTACTGATACATCCGGAGCAGATTTGCCGGTGTTCAGCGAGGTGAGTATGCTGGCGGGTGTGTCGGAAACGGAGTGGAGTTGGTCGCCGTTGCTCGTTGATGTCGATCACGATGGCTACCGGGATTTGCTCGTGACCAATGGGTTCCCACGCGATGTTACCGACCGCGATTTCACCAACTACTACAGTGGCGTCAATAACCTCCTGACGGATGCCCTGCGGATGGAACTAACCGCCAAAATGCCTCAGGTCAAAGTGAATAACTATGCCTTTCGAAACCGGGGTAATGCACAATCCGGGGCACCGGTGTTCGAGAACATGACCGACAGTTGGGGCATGGCCGAGCCCAGTTTTTCGAACGGTGCAGCTGTCGCGGATTTTGACGGCGACGGCGACCTGGACTACGTTGTTAATAACATTAACGATGAGGCCTTCGTCTATCGCAATAACCTCTCCGAGAAGAAACCAGCAACGGCCCATTACCTCCGCATTAAGTTCGTGGGTGACAAAGCGAACCCAATGGGCTTGGGTGCTATCGTTGAATATGACCTTCCCGGAGAGCGCAAGGAATTCTATGAACACACGCCTTACCGGGGTTTTCTGTCTAGTGTGGAGCCGGTGGCTCATCTGGGTTTAGGCGGACTCACGGCTGTTAAAAATCTGAAAGTAACGTGGCCGGGTGGCCGGGTGCAGGTCCTGCCCAGCGTTAATGCCGATCAGACCATTACGGTTAGAGCGGCTGATGCCAAAGATTCGACCGTTAACCTACAGAACCGCCCTCAGGAGAAAGCGTTGCTGCAGGACGTAACGGATTCGCTCGGCCTTACGTATCGACATGAAGACGCCGATTTCATTGACTTCAACCAGCAAAAGACGCTGCTCCACAAGTTCAGCCAATATGGTCCCGGTCTGGCCGTTGGTGACGTAAATGGCGACGGACTAATGGACATGGTCGTGGGGGGCAGTTCCAACTACTCGACGGAAGTGTTGCTGCAACAGCCTACGGGTAGGTTTACGATGAAAGCGCTCCCCGCCAAACTATCCGAAGACGCCGGGCTTCTCCTGTTCGATGCCGACGCCGATGGTGATCTGGACCTGTATGCCGCCAGCAGTAATGCTCAGCTTATGCCCAACCAGAATGCGGATGCGCTAAAACACCGGCTCTACATAAACGATGGCACAGGAACATTCGCCTTGTCTCCCGATGCGCTGCCTGAGATTCGTGTCAGTGGCTCGTGCGTGAAAGCCGCTGACTTCGACCATGACGGCGATCTTGATCTGTTTGTGGGGGGGCGCGTAGAACCGAACAAATACCCCATGCCGGTGGCGAGTTACCTGCTCAGGAATGATGGGGAACAGGTCCGTGCAGGTTCGGCGGGGCCGAAGTTTACCGACGTTACGGCCGAGCTGGCTCCGGTGCTGGCAAAAGGAGGATTAACCTGCGATGCTCTCTGGACAGACTTCGACCGCGACGGTGATCCCGACCTGATGCTGGCCAGCGAGTGGGCACCGCTCACGATGCTACGTAACGACAAAGGGCGTCTCACCCCGCTGGACAATAGCGGCCTGGATGACAAAAGCGGTTTTTGGAATTCGCTAACACCGGGCGACTTCGATAACGACGGCGACATTGATTATTTGGCAGGCAACCTCGGCCAGAATACGCTGCTCCGGGCCAGCCCCGAACGGCCGGTGCGGATGTATGCGGGTGATTTCGACAACAACGGCTTTTACGATGCGTTTACCTCGGTCTATTTCAAGAACGCCAAGGGTCAGTACACCGAATATCCGTACTTCGGCTGGGACGATATGGTGCGCCAGATGATTGGCATAAAAAAGCGCTACGTTAAATACAACGCATTTGGGGAAGCCAGCATGGGCGAGATATTAACCCAGGAAGAGCGAAATCAGGCGCTGAAGCTATCGGTGACGAACACGTCGAGCTGCTATATCGAAAACAAAGGCAATGGCGGGTCTGGCGGTCCGGTTTTCGAAGTTCATTCACTGCCTCTGGCCGCCCAGACGGCTCCCGTGTTTGGCACGCTGGCGCAGGATGTGGACGGCGACGGCAATCTGGACGCGGTACTCGTGGGCAATGACTACGGCAGCGACCTGGTAGGCGGCCGGATGGATGCCTTCGAAGGGCTCATACTTAAGGGCGATGGCAAAGGCGGATTTACCCCACTGACAATGCAGAAAAGTGGTTTTTACGTACCGGGCAATGCCAAAGCGCTCGTTAACTGGCCGGATGCGCAGGGGCGGTGTCGGTTGGCCGTATCCCAAAACCGCGGCCCCCTGCGTGTGTTTGGCACTCGGCAACCGCAAACATTTACGCCGTTGGATGCGCGCACGATGGCGGTTGACGTTCGGTTGAGAAATGGCCACACCCGACGCCAGGAAGTACCCTTTGGTACATCGTTCTATTCGCAATCGGCGCGGGGTGTCTGGCTCCTGCCGGGCGAAACAATCACGAAGCGATATTCATTCTAAGCAGAGAAACGGACCGCGATTGAAACCGCTGGGCGAGGCTGCGGGAAAGGGCCCGGCTTTGGCTGGCGCTGCTCAATGAGCTGAGCTCTGCTCTATTACTCGCGTATATTCGGCGCGGCAACCTGGGCAGAGCGGCTCCGAACGGCTGAAGCCGTAAAGAACCCTGTTGCGGCAGGACCACTGGAATTTGTATTAATAATGTTCGTGGGTACGTTGGCAGGGGGCGTAGCAAACAGACCACCATTAGTGATCTGCCGCGCAAACTGCTGCCAGAATTCATAAGCCTCCGGTGTAATGGACCGAATCTCCACGTTGACTATGTCATTGGGCGCGTATAAACTATCGGGGTTGATTGACTGCCGAAATGGGCGGATAAACACGAATCCATCGGTGTTGGCACTTCCCGAAAACGACGCATCCTTGAGTGTAATGATATCGCGTGCTCTGTTCTGCAATACACCATTTCGAAAAAACCGGATCCGGTAGTAATCAGTAGCACCGGGCAAGTCGCGGGCGTAGAACTCGGCCTGGTAGCCTTCAGTACTGGATAAGGGATTAAGCTTTTTCTTTCTGAAAATAATTGAATCGACGGGTGGAACCCGGTTCATTGTCGAACTAGCCCGGTAGGTGTTGCCCTGGTAAGTGATGCTCAAGTTATAGGTTTGCCCAATTTGCCCCAGGGTGTCGCCTGCCTTCGGTTTCCATACGTAGTAACCGGTACTGGCTGAGTCGTTGAAGGGAAAAGTGCGTCCTGCCCCGTCCGACACGTTTACGGTGGCACCGATGGCCGCCGGCGATGGGCTGTTATCGAAATAAGCGGCTGTCTGGGTCAGCCGGATGGACTGCTGACCGGGCTGGTCGGTAATGGTTGCATCGACCGTTAACTGAGTTGGACCCGTATCGAGTTTGGCGTCGATTACGGTTTCGCAACTGTAGAGAGTTAACGAGGAAGCAATCAAAATGAGACCGCCGAAGCGGAGCAATATAGAATGCAGTTTCATGGTAACACGGTAAGGCTGACCAGCCGATTGGCCTTGCGTTAGAACTTAAAATTATACGTTATCGATGGGATCGCCGTGGCGAAAACAGAGTATCGTATGGCCTGCGTCAACCGGGGATTGTCGGTGTCTGATTGAAAGAACACAGAAAACGGATTTTTTCGGGCATACACATTATAGACCGAGAACACCCAGTTGTCTTCTTTTCGTTTGCCGGGTCGCCGGCGCCCCGCCAGTGTAGCGGCCAGGTCGAGCCGGTGATAGGGCGGAATGCGGTAGTTGTTACGGCCGTTGATAACCTGCCCCACAAATCCCTCAATTTCGAACCGATTTGTTGGAAATGTACCGGGTGTGCCCGAGGCAAACGTAAACGTGGCCGAAAAATTCCAGCGCTTAGCACTAGGTGGATCCAGCAACAGCACTGTTGTCAGTGTGTGTCGTTTGTCGAAGCGGGTTGGATACCAGTTGCCTCCATTGATGCCCGCTACCTGGCGCTCCGTTTTAGCCAGCGTATAACTGACCCAGCCATTGACAATGCCTGTGTTACGCTTCAGGTAGAACTCGGCTCCGTAGGCCCGACCCTTGCCGCTCAGCAGGTCTCCTTCCAGGTATTTATTTAAAATAAGGTTAGCACCGTCTACGTAGTCGATCTGGTTCTGAAGCCATTTATAATAAACCTCTACCGACGCTTCAAACTCGCTGCCAGCGCCTTTCATAGCCCCAAAATTTTTGAAAAATCCGCCGGCCACCTGATCGCCAATCTGTGGTTTAATGTTGTTGGTCGATGGTGTCCAGACGTCTAACGGCGTCGACGCGGTGGTGTTGGAGATTAGGTGGATGTACTGCGCCAGACGATTGTAGCTGAGTTTAAATGAGCTGTTGTTGCCCAGTTCATATTTAGCAGCCAGACGTGGCTCCCAGTTACCATAGGTTTTAATGTTGCTTCCCTGCCCGTAACGCGTAATGGCAACCGGCAACCGTGACCGATTGCCCACTACGTTCTCGCCAAAGGTATAGGCTTCGCCAGGCCCGATGTAGTTGAACAGGGAATAGCGCAGCCCATACTGTAACTGTAATTTGGGTGTGAGTTGCTGCTCATTGCCCACGTACAGAGCGTTTTCTAGGCCATATTTGCTTTCAAGCCCGAACGTACTGACCGTTCCAGCACTGGCAGCGGTGGCTGTTCCGGGCTGGAAATCGTGCAGAAT
>JAQBNX010000693.1 GCA_028288385.1 Spirosoma sp. | reverse complement strand
GAGCAGCTTTGGCGTACCGGTGACGGCGATGGGCAACAACATGGCCGTTTCGCGCGATGCTTATGAGGCTGTTGGCGGCTACGAATCGCTGCCGTTTTCTGTAGTAGAGGATTATACCCTGTTTCAGGCCATTGCCAAGCGAGGTTTTAGGTTTCACAACGTATTGAACGAAGCTGTGCTGGCCCGCACGCGACCCGTTGACACACTCTGGGCTTTTCTGAATCAACGCAAACGCTGGATGCGGGGAGCTACCAACTTGCCCCTTTGGATGGTGGCTGCGCTGTATATGCAGTACTTGGCCGTTCCGCTGTTGTTGCTATTGGGTTGGTTTATACCGGTTCTGGCCGTTTGTCTGTACATCCTGAAGTTATTTGTGCAAACGCTCATTATTTCGCTTGGTTTAGGTCGCTTGCGGCAAACCAGGCTCTGGCCCTACGCGTTGTTGTTTGAGGGGTATCAACTGATCCTCGGCCCTCTGTCGGTTCTGTATTATCTGGCCCCAACGAAAATAAACTGGAAGGGAAGGACCTATGAGTAACCTGATTTTTTATGATGCTAATTGACACCCACGCGCATATTTACGATCCGCAGTTTGATACAGACCCGACTCCCGGTGGCCGGGATGCCATGCTGAATCGGGCGGCTGTGCAGCACGTCAGCCAGAACAGGATGCCTAACTGCGCCTGCGAAACAGTACCTGGTATGATGGCTCTCGCCGAGCAATATCCTGACCGCTGTTTACCCATGATGGGGCTGCATCCGACCTATGTGAACGAAGCATTTGAAGACGAACTGGCGGTTGTGGAAGACCACTTAAACCGCAACGCATTTATGGCCGTTGGCGAAATAGGACTGGATTTCTACTGGGACATGGGCTTTGTCGAACAGCAGTTTATGGTGTTCGAGACGCAACTGCGCTGGGCGGCTCAGCAGGGCTTGCCTGTTTCGATACATTCCCGCTCCGGCCACGACCGAAATGCCTTTGCCGAGGCTGCAGCCCTGATAGAAAAACTGGCTTTACCCGGTCTTACCGGTATCTTTCACTGCTTTGTTGGTACACTGCATGAAGCCAACCGGGCTATCGACATGGGCTTTAAACTTGGCATTGGGGGCGTTGCTACGTTCAAGAATAACCGGGCCGGCCGGTCCGCCGGTGCGGCTCCGGGACTGGACAGCGTGTTGCCACATGTTGGGCTGGATCATATTGTACTCGAAACCGACAGTCCCTACCTCGCCCCAATGCCACACCGGGGCAAGCGCAACGAGCCAGCTTACCTGCAACTGATTGCCCAGCGTGTGGCCGACTTGATGAAGATTGAGGTCGATGATGTGGCTCGCCATACAACGGCTAACGCACTGGCTCTGCTACCCGCATTATATGCGAATCTGTTACCCGATTGATAAGGACCATGCATAACGCGGAAGAACAGGTCTACTCTTTAAGTATGCAAATAACAGCCACAATACTGCACAGTACGGCAGATAAAATCGAATCTTCGCATTTTTGGCGGATGAATTACAAAACAGTTCACCTGCAGCAGCGGGCAAATACATTAATACAAACGCCAGGTACAGATCAGCGTTCGGTTTTGGTTATCTATACGGGCGGCACCTTTGGAATGGTCTATGATCCTCAGGCAGATCAGCTTATTCCGTTCGATTTTGAGCGCGTTTTTGAACGCCTGCCCGAACTCCACCGGCTCAACTTAAACATTACGCTCATTACGCTGGCCGTCATCCTCGACTCGTCGAACATGAAACCGGCAGTGTGGATCGAGTTGGCACATCTGATCGAAGCTAATTATGAACAGTATGACAGCTTTGTGATCCTGCATGGCACCGATACCATGGCCTACACGGCTTCGGCATTAAGTTTTATGCTGGAAGGGTTAAATAAGCCCGTTCTTCTAACCGGAGCTCAGTTACCCATTGGGGTACCCCGAACCGACGCCCGAGAAAATTTTATTACAGCCCTCGAAATTGCAGCCGAAGTGGATACTGCCGCCGTGGATGCGGCTAACGTGGAAATGACTGGACTATCTACAGTTCGACAACCGCTTGTGTCAGAAGTGTGTATTTATTTTAATTCGCTTTTGCTGCGGGGTAATCGATCCACCAAGCAGGAAAGTGTGCAGTTCAACGCTTTTTCATCGGAAAACTATCCGCATCTGGCTACAGCCGGGGTTAGCATCGATTACAACAGGCCCTACATACGGCCGTATCAGCCTGACCAAACGTTACGAATTCGAACCGAACTTAATCCGAACGTAACGATACTAAAACTATTTCCCGGCATCACCCAACCTGTGGTCGAATCGATCCTGGAAAGTCCGGCGCTACGTGGTGTTGTACTCGAAACCTTCGGGGCAGGCAATGCCCCCACGGACGGCTGGTTTCTGGAGGCTCTCAAACGAGCCATTGACCGTGGCATTTTGATTATAAACGTGTCGCAATGCGAAGGAGGTCGGGTTACGCAGGGACGCTATCAAACCAGCAAGTACTTAGAGCAGATCGGTGTTGTAAGCGGGGCTGACATAACAACCGAAGCAGCCATTACTAAACTGATGGTATTGCTTGGCCAGGAGCTTGACCGGGACCCGGCAGCAATGTCGCGGCTGCAAAAGCGGCTGGCACAGCCAATGATGGGCGAAATGAGCGAATAATTGGGCAGTACGTAGTAGGATTAGATAGAATTTTTGTGGGTCTAATCTTGTGCCAATCACCGGTATCATGCATCTTTGCACTCCGATTCGTCGGGTAGTCCAAATGACACAGAGAGGTGTCCGAGTGGTTGAAGGAGCACGCCTGGAAAGTGTGTATGCGGGTAACCGTATCGAGAGTTCGAATCTCTTCCTCTCTGCCAAGCATGGGAAGAGCGTATGCGGGCGACCGTATTGAGACTGGGACGGTCGGCCGCTGCCGTGCGGACGACTTCAAATCTCTTCCTCTCTGCCAGAATAATTTATGTTATAGACCAACTAGAGAGCTGCCAGAGTGGTCGAATGGGTCTGATTCGAAATCAGAAGTAGTCGCAAGGCTACCGGGGGTTCGAATCCCTCGCTCTCTGCCCAAGCCCTGTCAACCATCGTTGGCAGGGCTTTTTTAGGTATTATTTATTGATAATTCAAACCCCATGTGGCAGGAAACAGACAACCAACTCGTGCGCGAATTCACTTTCAAAAACTTTAATGAAGCATTCGCCTTTATGACCCGCGTGGCGCTCATCGCCGAAAAGATGGATCATCATCCATGGTGGTCAAATGTATATAATCAGCTGACCATTAAGCTCTCTACTCACGATGCAGGTAATGTGGTGACGGCCAAAGACCATCAGTTGGCTGAGGCCATTGATAAATTAGTAGGCAAATAGGTTAGTGACAGGCCTAAGCGGCCCAATAGTTAAAACTATGCGCGTCAGCTACTCAGCTACCGACTAACTAACTTGCGGCATGAAACTTTACCTCGTGCCGACACCCATCGGCAACCTCGACGATATTACGCTCCGAGCCATCAAGATTCTGCAAAGTGTTGATGCTATTCTGGCTGAAGATACCCGTACGTCGGGTGTCCTGCTACGTCATCTAGCCATTAGCAAGCCACTCCATAGCTACCATATATTCAACGAACACCAGACCGTACAGCGTCTTGTCGATCAGCTTAAAAGCGGCAAAACACTGGCCATGATCTCCGACGCTGGTACGCCCGCCATCTCTGACCCCGGCTTTCTGCTGGTGAGGGCCTGCATTCAGAATGATGTGCCCGTAGAGTGTCTGCCAGGGCCAACCGCCTTCGTTCCGGCCCTAGTTAACTCCGGTCTACCCAACGATCGCTTTACATTTGAAGGTTTTTTGCCTCACAAAAAAGGGCGGCAGACGCGCCTAAGCGAACTGGCGGGGGAGGAGCGGACGATGATTTTCTACGAATCACCCCACCGACTGTTGAAAACGCTCGGCCAATTTGCCGATGTTTTTGGTCCTGACCGTCCGGCCAGTGTTTCCCGCGAATTGACGAAACTCTTCGAGGAAAACCGGCGCGGGTCGTTGTCCGAACTTATTACGTACTTTACCGAAAAAACGATAAAAGGTGAACTGGTCATTTGCGTTCAGGGGAAAGAAGCAGTCAGCCGAAAGGCCAAAAGGCAATATGACAGGGAGGAAGACACCACTGATGAAGACGAATAACTGGGGGTTACAAAAGGGTGTTAAATGCCTTTTTTGCCTGGTGGCCTTTTCAGTCAGTATACACCAGGCAGCATTTAGTCAGCCGGCTTCGAACCCTCAAATCAGTTTGTTAACTTTTGGGCCGGGCGAGGAATTGTATTCCGTGTTTGGTCATACAGCAATCCGGGTATATGAGCCCGCCAAAGGCCAGGACATTACGTATGGTTGGGGTGGGTTTCGTTTTACGGAAAATAACTTTTATGTGAAGTTCCTGCGCGGCACGCTGCCCTATTACATCGATGCCTACGACATGAATCTCATGGTGTATGCGTATCGAACCGAAAACCGCAGCATCCGGGAGCAAATATTAAATTTGTCGGCTGGTCAGAAACAGCGGCTACTTCAGGTGCTGGATACAAACTTGCTGCCACAAAACCGGACGTATCAGTATAAATTCTTCTACGATAACTGCGCCAGCAGGCCCCGCGACGTAATTACCCGCGCTTGTGGCGACAGTCTCACAATTCCATCGCGCCACGTCCGGACGGGTAAATCATACCGTGACTGGATGAACGATTACCTGGGCGAAAAACCCTGGGCTAAGCTAGGGATGAACCTGGCTATTGGTCGGCCAGCCGATGAACAGACCGACGGTTGGCACGCCATGTATCTGCCTAACAATGTACATGAACAGATGGCCCACGCTACGCTCCGCCAGACCAGCGGCCGGGTTGTGCCCTTAGTGGCTGCCGATCAGACCCTGTATGAGGCCCCAAAAACATTCAGGAAGGAACTGCCTTTTCTGTTTGACCCGGAGGTTGTCTTTGCCGGATTAGGTATCGCAGTGGCGTTGTTTACCATTCGGCGCTACCGGCGAGGGCGAGTCGACCGTTGGCTCGATCGGCTTTTGTTTGGCTTTTCCGGCTTTTGGGGCTGGTTTTTGTTCCTGCTCTGGGTTGGCACCGACCACGGTGTCACTGCCTGGAATCCAACGCTGCTTTACCTGCTTCCCATCCACCTGCCGCTTATTTACTGGGCTACCGGCCCATCGGCTACGGCCCGGCAACGGACGCTTTACTTCGGCATGACGGCGGTGCTCATTTTGCTGGGTATGGTGCTGTCAACGGTACCGGGCGGTGTCGACGTCTTATTTCCCGGGATGTTGCTGGCGCGTTGCCTTGTTAATCTGCAACCAGCCTTGCGCGGTCGCCAACTCCCGGCAAAAGCAGTAGTTTAGGCTGGGGATACGTATTTATAGATCTAAGTTGTTATTCCTTAACCTGTATGAAAAAACATTTTACTGGCCTGTTATTGCTATGTCTCAACGTAGCAGCTATTGCACAACCCGTTGAACGACTTGTCAAAATCGTTATTTCGCCCGACCACTCCAACTGGCTTTATAAAGTAGGTGAGCCGGTTAAATTTGCCGTGTCGGTCTATCGCAATAATGTTCTGTTAAAAAATGCTAAACTCCGTTACGAAGTTGGACCGGAAAAACTCGAACCCACCAAAAAAGAGAGTCTAACCAGTAAGGAAGGCACGCTGGCCGTTGATGGCGGCACCATGCGCACCGCTGGATTTCTGCGCTGCACGGTCATAGCCGAAGTCGACGGTAAAGAATACCGAGGTATGACAACGGCTGGGTTTGAGCCCCAAAACATTAAACCCACTGTTGAAAACCCCACCGACTTTCGGGCCTTCTGGGACAAAGCCAAAGCCGACCTGGCTGCTGT
>JAQBNX010000831.1 GCA_028288385.1 Spirosoma sp. | reverse complement strand
GGCCGATCAGATCGAACGACTGAACTCGCTGGAACCCGCAGCGGGTGAACGTCACGACGAGGTCAACATGGCCTCCATCGACCGGTAACCAGCCGCATTCCCACGGAAGGGGGATTCCAGCAGACTGAGCGCGTGAACCGACGCAGTCTGGCGGATGTGATCCTCACGATCGAGGTGCAGTCACGACAGCCGGTGGAGCCCGAGCTTCCGTTCAACGGTGGATACTCCGAGTGGTCTGCGGAGCTAGTGGCCACGGGGGCGGCCTTGCAGGAGGACCGGGTCGGTGTGGCGATGATCGTGCTCTGCCGTGACGCCCGGTGGAACCCGAACTTCTGGGATCGCCTCGATGAGGTCAGCACAGACATGGAGATCATTGCGAGCGCGCTCAGCGCGAACGCTTCACAGCCGGATGATGCGCTCTTCGGGGAGGACGTGTTTCTGGGCGACGTTCTGATTTTCGACCGGATAGCGATCGAGCCGGCGTGGCGGGGGAATCAGCTTTCTCACGTGCTCGTCGACGCCGCCGCGAGGGCGATCGCTCCGGCCGCGCTGCTCGCGCTCCAACCCATGCCGCCTCGCGAGCAGAACCAGCTCACGATCGGACGGTTGCAGAAGCA
This sequence comes from Spirosoma sp., assembly GCA_028288385.1. GTDB lineage: Bacteria > Bacteroidota > Bacteroidia > Cytophagales > Spirosomataceae > Spirosoma. Next base: position 4,760 of record JAQBNX010000831.1, on the reverse strand, counting down.
CTGGGAAGCGGCCGGGTTCCGTCCTTACCGAAACGGCGTGTACGTCAAGTCGTCGGAGCCGTTCGAGCTCTAGGACCGTCATACCCCGCTTGCCGGCATAGGCCTGCTCGCGGGGCCTGCTGTCCCAGATAAGGCACCTTTCCGGAACTCGAAATCGGACCGGTCTACCGGGACACGGAGCCGCCCGCGCTCATGGGCGACACCCTCGCCGGCGAGATGTCTCGTTGAAGGAACGTCTATCGGACCGCCCGGCGCGGTCGCGTGTTCCTGGGGATTTTCGTTTCCCCATGGCAACCTGTTCTCGCTGCGCACGCGCGAGCTATGGCACTCGAAGGAGCATCGTGGGGTTCAGGGTCCGTAAGTCGATCAGAATCGCGCCGGGTGTGCGGATGACGGTGACGCCGCGCGGCATGTCCGTCAGCGCCGGCGTGAAAGGCGCACGTGTCAGCGTCAACAGCCGCGGCCGGGTCACCCAGACGGTTGGCATACCCGGGTCCGGCATCTCCTACTCGAAGACCTCGACGGTCGGCGCCCGTCGCGGGAGCGGTCGCGCTCCGGCCTCGCCCGCCCGCACCGCTCGCGCTGCCGCACCAGCCCCCACTTCGGCACCGGCGGCGCCGACTCCCGGATTCTTCGCGCCCGCGTGGGAGAAGAAGCTCGTCAAGCTCGGGCGGAACGGCGCGACGGGACCCGACCTGCACGCAGTCGGTGCGCTCGCGCCGGAGGCGGCCCGTATAGCGGCGGTGTTCGAGGTGCTTCGCGTCGCCCTCCCGACCAAGGACTCCGCCCGAGCGGTCGCGCTGCTGAACTGGCTGCACGATCAGAACTACGACCCCGGCGTTGACCCGTTCATGGTGAAGTACTTCCCGGACCTCTCGGTCATCCTCACTGTGACGCCGGGGATCAGGGCGACGCTGCCCCTGGCCAGGGACGCGCTTGCCCTCCTGCTGGCGGAGCTGGAGCAGAGCGCCGGTAACGTCGACCGAGCCATCGACGTCGTCGAGAGTGCCGACCCAACCACGATCGCGGCGGTGTCACTCGCCGAGCTGTATGCCGAGCAGAACCGCTGGGGCGACATCGTCCAGCTCACAGACGGGCTGACCAACGAGGACGACCCGTCCACGTACCTGCTGACACAGCGCGGCGTCGCGCTGCGCGAGCAGGGGTACTTCGACGCCGCCCGGGAGTCGTTCAAGGAGGCCCTGCGGGCGCGGTCCCGCTCGAATGAGCTGCGACAAGTCGCGTCGATCGAACGCGGGAAGACCTACTTGGCTGAGGGGAAAAAGGCGATGGCACGGAAGGACTTCGAGCGGGTCCTGGCCGAGAACAGCGAGTACGAGGGCCTTGCCGAGCTCCTCATCGCGAGTCAGTCGTGAGTCTCTGAACCTGGGCCCGAAGCTACTGCCGCAGTGATACCATCTAGGTAACGGACCCCCTGCACAGCAGTACGCCTTGGTGCGACCAACGGTCAAGATCCTCCGCCAGCTCCTACGATACGGTCCTAGCTTCTGCCCGTGGGCGGAGGCGCCGACGGTTCAATCCCGGACCGCTAGTTGTCGTGCCGTCCCGCCGTCGGCGCGACCGTGGCTAGTGCTGACTCTGGTGGATCGTCGGATGACCCTTCTTCGCGGATCAACAGACGGTCTAGGGCGGGCTCGACTGTCGAATGGATCAAACGTGAAGTCGCAGCGCTGTTTCGGACTCCCCTCATTGTTTCAGGGTCTTCGTCGCCAGACGTTCCCGACTGGCAGTCGGCATACCCCTTACCGGATTGGTAAGAGTGTCGTATCATGATGGTGACGTATGACACGAAGCACCTCGCGTCGACGTGCACCGTCGATCGCGAGATGCGCAAGGCGTATCCCGCCAACATGCTCAAGCCGCTCAAGCTCCGGATCAAGGAGATGGAGTCCGCATCAACCATCCGGGACCTACAGGAGGGCCTCGGCAAGTGGCATCCGCTGACTGGCCGCGGAGCCGGCGTCTACGCCGCCAGCCTCAGCGCCAACTACCGCCTCATCGTGCAGTTCGATGAGCGCGACGGCGCCGTGACGGCGAACGTGCGCTCCATCGAGGACTATCACTGAGGAAGAGGGGATCGTGATGGCTGCATACACAGCAGCGACTGACTACGCGGTGCCCACCGGCGACTATGTGACTGAGTGGCTGGAAGAGAACGATGTGTCGCAGGCGGAACTGGCTCGACGTATGGGAGTCAGCGGTAAGCACGTGAGCAAGCTCATCAGTGGCGCTGCTCTCACCCCTGACGTGGCTACCAAGCTTGCGTTGGTGACCGGCATCCCTTCGCGGATCTGGCTGGGATGGGAAGCCACCTACCGAGCCGATGTTGCGCGGCTCAGCCTGAGCGAGCAGCTCGCTGCTCACCGCTCCGTAGTTGAGTTGTTCCCTCTGGCGCATCTGCGCAAGCTCGGCGTGGTCACAGCGAGCTTGCGGAAGCCAGGCGTGGTTGCGCTGGAGCTGTTCGCGTTCTTCGGAGTTGCTTCGATCGGTGCGCTCGAACGGTGTGTTACTCGACAGGCGGTGGCATACCGTCAGGGGCTAGCGCACCCAGTTGACGAGCACGCACTCGCAACATGGCTTCGAATCGGCGAGTTGGAGGCCAACGCAGAGGCGGGGGAGCTGTCCGCCTATGACGAGAACGGGCTCCGAGAACTCTTGCCGCAACTTCGGGCCCTCAGCGCGAATCCGCAGCCGAACTTCGGACAAGAACTTGTCGCCCGCCTCGCCCGCGTCGGTGTGCAGCTCATCTATGTGCCGGAAGTGAAGGGAGCCCGAGTCTACGGAGCGACCAGATGGCTCCAAGGCAGGCCCGTCATCGCACTCACCCTTCGTGGGCGTACCGATGGGCAGTTCTGGTTCACGTTGTTCCACGAGATTGGTCACGTCCTACTTCACAAGGATGCAGAAGCGCATGTGCATTCTGTTGATGCGCAGGGACCTGTGAATCCGGCGGAGGTCGAGGCTAACCACTTCGCTGGCACCACGCTGATTCCTACGGAATACGAGCGCTTCCTCGCGACCCTCCGGAGCAAGCAGGATGTTCGGAAGTTCGCTGCGGCTATTGGGGTGAGCCCCGGAATCGTTGTCGGCCGCCTCTGGCACGACCGAATCTGGGATTTCAAGAATGGTCAGGATCTCTGCATGCGACTTCACTTCTCCGAGGACGACTAGCTACAGCCCGGTCATCGGCGAGACACAGGCGTCCCTCCTGTCCGGGTGGAAAATCGCAGATCGACGCCGAAGCCGAAGGGACGTGGCCGGCGCTTGATGGCGATAGGGCCGCCTTGGTGACAGCACGCGTGAGTGTCTTGGGGCTCCTCAGAACTCGGTGATGTGCTGGGTCTCCGAGCGGGGAACATCACTCTCATGCCAGGTCATGACAACGTCGTAGGAGAGGGCGGTGCCAGCGAACCCGAGAATCATCCACGCGTACTCGCTCGAAGGGAGAATCGTCGCGGGTCGGCCGTCGTGCATGCGCGGCGGTTCCTCGGACGGGTTGGCTGCGCGAAGCTCGATAGTGACATCCTCCGCTGTCGCCGTCCCCGTGTTCTGCACCACAACACGTTCACGCCGAGTTCTCATTTTCGTTCGCCCCCGGCTGTCCATGTGCGGCTCGCGATCCGCCTCATACCTGGCACGCAGGACCGCGCCGGTCGGGCCCGACTGAACAGCGGGTGGGGAAGCGGTGTCCAGGAGGGTGACGTCCTGCTCGATTGCGGCGCGAACCTGAAACTGGAGATCGTCTGGCGAGGCGTACGAGCCGAGCAATCCCTCGTCGGCGATCGCCTTGCGGAACTCCTGGAGCGCCCGGAGCTGGTCCGGGTCTGTGTCTCGGGGAAGGGGCTCATCTGAGAACCACACATGAACGGGCTTCCCGGCTCGGTGGGCCCGTTGAATCTCCTCGGCAGTACCGGACACGGCAGTGGCCGTCGCGGAGCCCAGCCGGCTATCGAAGAGGGCGATGACGATGTCCGACTTGTCTACGAGTTGATCGTTGATGATCTCCTGCCCAGTCCCTCCAAGGCGGGGTACTGCATGACTTTCCCATCGCTGGGGAAGGAGGATGACCTGCTCTCGCTCTGCGCGGCTGGCGTTCCAACTGTGGATCGCCCGCTCACAGGCGTCGCGCTCCTCCGAGGTGTCGCTGGGAGAAGCGATGAGAACGCGAAGGACCTGGGCGGGGAAACTCACTACCGCATCGTTCCATGGCCACGCATGGTCAGGGTGCCGTTACCTACTCGTCGATGAGGTCGTCGAGGAACCGGCGCAGCTCGAAGGCAAGCTCCTCCTCCGGTCGCCCGGTTGCCGAGCTCAGCCGATCGAGGAGCCAGTGGATGCAGGTGCTGGTTGCGACCAGGAGAGGGGTGAAGTCGAGTGCCAGATTGCCCCCGTCGTCCTGCGTTGCGTCGACGGCCTGGACCTCGTTGAGACGGAGCATCGACGCGTTGAACGCCGCCACCTTGCCCTCCTCAGAATCGGCGGAGGTCACCCCGGCGTAGAGATCGAGCAGCGTGTCCGAGATGTGGCGCGTCCGAGTGTCCATGCCGCGAGGATACTGATCTTGCGCCGTGGTTCCGATGTGGCGAAGCGCGTTCGGCGCCTCCGAGGCACCGCGGAGATGCCGCGCTCATCATGGATGTGGAACTTTTCCGGCCAGAAGGTGGAAAAACGGTTCCACGCCCTCCCGAACTGCCGCATGATTCCGCGGCAGAACGCATAGGGCGATTTACTCACCAACC
>JAQBNX010000660.1 GCA_028288385.1 Spirosoma sp. | reverse complement strand
CAGTGGATCACCAATGCGTGAGTTCTTGCATGCCGATGACCTCGCCGACGCCTGCTTCTTCCTCATGGAGCATTACGACGATGCCCTTTTTATTAACGTTGGCACCGGCGAAGATATTACGATTCGTGAATTGGCGGAGATGGTTAGAGAAACGGTTGGGTACGAAGGCGAAATCCACTGGAACACCGAAAAACCCGACGGTACGCCCCGCAAACTCATGGATGTGTCGCGCCTACATGCACTCGGATGGAAGCACAAAACGGGTCTTAAAGAAGGGCTGGAACAGACGTACCAGGACTTTTTGGCGAACGAAGTGTTGTACGTGGAATAACCGGTTTAACGTAGTGACCGGCAGGCCGGTCACTACAATTTCTTTGCCGGGTTGCCAAATACTGTTGCGCTGGCTTCAACATTCTCTACCACCACTGATCCGGCACCTACACGGGCATTTTTACCAACCGTTACTCCGGCCACAATCGTTGCCCCGGTTCCTACAAAGGCTCCTTCTTCAATCACTACGTTGCTGTTGATCAGGCAGCCAGTCCCCACAAAAACATAGTCGCCCAGGTTAGCCTGGCTCTCAATAATAGCGCCAGTCTGAATAACACAGTGCTGACCCACTACTGCATAAGGATTTACGACTGCGCGGGCAGCAACTAAATTGCCATGCCCCAAACTAGCCAACGTTGAAACCAGCGCTGTATTATGAATGGCGTTTACGGGCTGCACTTTGCGTCGCTCGTTAAGCATCTTCACTAGACGTCGGCGCACCCGTGCGTCAGCGATGGCTACGAATGCTTCGCATTTCTGACCTATGAGTTTCAAAAATCCATCGTCGTCGGTTTCGCCCAGTACGGAGACTTCTCCAAACTCTTTACCATGAAGAGTTTTATCGTCGTCCAGTAGACCATATACCACTACGTTATTTCGCTGGAACAGGTCTAAAGCTGTTAGGCCTAAACTGCCCGCGCCAAAAATGACTACCGGATTCTCCATTTATTATATCTAGAACTTAAAACTAATCTCCACACGCTGTATCTTTTTAAGGAGGTTTTAACGAAAATCGTTCATCACCCCAGATAAGCTATATGGATGCGCGGTAGTCAGAACGGTATTATGAATTAGGGAATGTCAGCAAAAAAGTCAAAGCTCTTGAGTTAGACAGATTCACCAGTTGTCACGTAGTACTAAAATTTCTCCTGCCTCAGGCCATTTACATGGCACTCCTGCGTGTTATATAAATGATCGTTTTACTGAGTGTTCTGGTCATACTACTTTCTATTAGTCCATTACACCATAAAGAAACTTGAGCGGATCAGGGTATTGAAATCGGTATTGGGTTGCCTGCATCAACTTGGCAGGACTAACGACTTTAAATGGAATTGGCTGTGTGGGCTGAACAAATACCGGGAGTTCATAACCAAAATCAAAGCAGCTTTTGCGATATATGGCCTCCCGCGTGGGGTGTTCAGGTGCAACCGCGTTGAACACCCCACGTAGTTGACTGCTAATAAGGGCTATTAGGATACCGATGGCATCGTCCCGATGGAGGTAGTTTACCGGAACGACTCCACTATCAATAGTGCGTCCGGCAACATATTTACCCGGCATCCGGTCGTAGCCCATCAGCCCCCCGCATCGAAGGATCGTTACAATCCGGTCTGGTTCGAGTGATTGAACAAACCTTTCGGCCTGCACCAGTGCCGGTGCAGCAGACTGGTCAGGCCACGTTACGTCTTCTTCCTGTACTACGCTGCTTGTTTCTGGATAAACCGACGTGGTGCTAACGTATATGATGTGTCGAACGGGTGAGCGACGTATCGCTGCCAGTAGGGTTTGAATTTGCTGTGGATGAAAATCATCACCCAATTTTCCCGCCTTGGGTGGTACGTTCACAATTAAGGTGTCGGCCTCAAGCAGCGCTTGCAGGTCACCGATGGGCTCAGGGGTCAGTTGCAGCTGATAGGCGTCGATACCCTTTCTACGCAGCAGGGAAAGTTTATCGACTGAGGTTGTGCTACCCCTCACCGTATAGTTTTCTGCCACCAAGCGCTCGGCCAGGGAGAGTCCAAGCCAGCCACAACCGATAATGGCGATACGCTTACTTCCCATCAGAAGGTAATACCGAAACTTAGAGTGCGAACATCCGGCCCTTTCCCAGCCTGAAAAACCGGGTTCAGGTCATACTTTACAAAGAGGTTCGTTTTAAGAATACCTAAATGGCCTACCAGACCGTAGCGGAAGTCGTTCAAGTAAAAGTTGCTATGCTCGCGGGATTTATCATCATTCTGGCGCTTAATCTTGGTGTAGCTATCCAGCCGGTAGCCAACAAAGCCACCCAGACCAATATGAAATACTTTTCGGCCAGCGGCATTATAAAAACTCAACCGGGGCACCACCGGTAGCTGCGCACTAAACGTAGTGAGTTTACTTTTCTTTAGCGACTCTGCTGATGGTGTAAACAGTACGCTTGACGGCCCTTTCTGAAGCAGAATATCATCCTGAAACATATAATTGTTCCACGCCCCTTCAACGGCGTAATATAAACTTAACTTGGCCCGCTTCCCATCCACCAGCGTCGGACGCTGGCTGAACGCTATGGAAAGATAGCGGGAACCTAACGGCAACAAGTCGGGAGAAGCCAGATTGCCCAAACCCTGATTTGCTCGCCTGATCCAGGTGTCTAGTCCGACTTGAAAGTCGATGCCGCTCTTAAACGAATTGACACCCCGCCGAACGGCTGTACGTGTATAATCCCGACGGTTCCGGGCCGAATCACGCTGAGTCGTATCGCCTGACCCTTTAACAATAATGGTTACGCCGTTTTTTTTCTTTGTTACTACCAATACCGTATCTTTCAAATACTGCCCACCATCCCGCGAAATGGCTTTTTGTCCACCCGGCACCGAGTCGAGTTGCATCCCCATTTCACGAACAATTTTGTTCAGATCATAACTAGACAGCGCCTGAATACCCGCTTTGTCAGGGGCATAAATAACCATTCGGGTGCGGTTGGCAAACCGAATAACCAGGGAGTCGGTCGGGTTTGTAGAGGCAGATACAGAACTTATGGCTGTTAGCCCCATAAGTAGCGTAGTGAGCAGTCGATGTATGGTAGTCATTGTTTTACTGATTTGTCTTTATCCAA
>JAQBNX010000874.1 GCA_028288385.1 Spirosoma sp. | reverse complement strand
TGCGCGTTCGCTGGGGAGCTCGAAGTCCTCGCCGAACGTTTCGCCATGGTGGTTGGAGCCCATGCCACCGGTGAGGTAGGTGCGGCGTTCCAGGGTGTTGTCGTACTGTTCCTTGACCCGTTGGAGTAGTTCCTGGTCTCCGGTTTCGACGGCGACGTCGATTGCGCCGGCTGCCAGGTAGAGGGCCCGCACGGAGTGGCCGACGAGGATGTGCGCGTCACGCACGGGCTCGTTGTCCTGGTAGTAGTCGCGGCCCCCGTACATGGTGTCATCCAGGATTCGGTGTCCCCGGCGGTCGACAAAAATTTTGGCCTGTGTGAGGTAGCGGTCGTTCCCGGTTTCGCGGTAGAGCTCCACCAATGCGGTTTCGACCTCCGGGTGGCCGCAGAGCGTCTGCAGGCCGTCCGCTCCGAACGTGTCGCAAATGTGGTCCGCGACGCGTAAGGCGACAGAGGTAAGGCTGGCTGGGCCGCCGGCACGCATGCCGGCCACGGCCGCCTGCAGCAGGTGCCCGTAGCAGTAGAGTTCGTGGCCCCATTCCAGGTCGCTGTAGCGTGCCGGTCCTCCCTCGTAGCCATAGAACGTGTTGAGGTAGCCGTCATCCTTTTGCGCCCGCTGAACGAGTTCCGCCAATTCCTCGAGCCGTTTAGTGAAGTCCGGTGAGTCCTTGCGCGCTGACTCCCACGCCAGGGCCTCCATGGTCTTGTAAATCTCGGAGTCGGTGAAGAGGCGGCCCACCCGCTCAGTAGCCAGAGTTCCACGGATTGATGCCCGGAAGTTTTCAACCCACCCGACACGTTCCAACGAGCTGTCGCAGTGAGGGATTGTGGCTGTCCGGTTGAGTTCCTGCTGGTGGGCCCAGAAACCGTCGGTGATGGTGACGGATGTCAGGGGAAGGGGTCGGAGCGCGCTGCGGGAGGGCAGGGCCGGTGTTGCCACCGTGGAAGCGGGGGTCATGGTGATGGATCCTTCGTCTTTGTTCAAGGGGAGGTCAGCGCAGGGCGCCGGAGGTGATTCCTCGCACGTAGTGGCGTGGCAGCAGAGTGAAAATCAGGATGCAGGGGATTGCTGTGACGACGATGCCGGCCTGGAGGGCTCCGAGGTCGACTGCGCCCATCTCGCCGCTGCGCAGGCTGACCAGGGCGATCGGCAGGGTGAAATTTTGTCCCTGTGTCAGGAAGATCAGGGGGGTGAGGAATTCGTTCCAGGAGGCCAGGAAAGCGAACATACCGACGGTGACCATAGCCGGTGTCGCGGCGCGGAGCAGGACCCGGCGTAGGGCGCCGAAGCTGGTGCAGCCGTCCAGCAGTGCCGCTTCCTCGAGTTCACGGGGAATGGCATCGAACGCGTTGCGCATCATGAACAAACCAAACGGCAGTTGGAACATGATCATCACCAGGGCAACTCCCAGCAGGGAGTTCTGCAGTCCGGCGTAGCCCAGCAGGGTGTAGAGGGGGATGAGGATGGTGGGGTGGGGAATCATGAGAATCGCCAGAGCCCCCAGGAACAGCAGATTTTTGCCGGGGAAGGTGAACCGGGCAAGGGCATAACCGCCCAGGACCGTGACGACGAGGGTTCCCAGGACGGAGATCACCGACACGATGATGCTGTTGGTGGCGTACCGTCCCAGCCCGGCACCATACCGTGCCAGCCGCTGGTAGTTGTCCAGGCCGAATCCGGTGGTTCCGCCACCGGCGTCGGGGCCGTAGACGGAACTGAAGCCCGACCAGACCAAGGGTGCAAGGAAGAGAATGGCCAGGGCGGTGGCCGTGACGTAGAAAGCACTGTTTCCCGTGGCCCGGCGCGCCCGAAGCGAGGTCAGGGTGGTTAGAGAGGTCACTTGGCGTCCTTGTCGCGGAAGAGGAAGAGCTGCAGGGCGTTGAGGGCAACCAGGGCCACGAGCAGGACCATGGCAATGGCGGCGGCCCTGCCGAGGTCGAACAGGGAGAACGCTTCACGGAACATGGTGATGACCATGGTGACCGTGCTGTTGCTTGGTCCACCGCCGGTGAGCACGTAGAACGGCTCGAAGGCCAGCAGCGAGCCGGTGATGCTCAGGATAAGTATCAGCAGGATGGTCGGCTTGAGCAGCGGAAGGGTGATGTGGCGCAACTGGTTCCACCAGCCGGCGCCATCGATCTTTGCTGCCTCATACACATCCAGCGGAATGGCCTGGAGGCCCGTCAGCAGGATGATCATGTTGAAGCCGGCAAAGCGCCACGTCACCATCGCCACCGTGGAGGCGAACGCGTGGTCGGGGGTGCCCAGAAAGTTCGGGTCACCTTCACTGAGGCCCAGCGCCCGGAAGATGTGCCCGAGCGGACCGAAGTCGTTGTTGTACATGGCATAGAACAACAGGGAGGCCGAGGCCAGACCGACGGCTGCGGGCAACAGGAAGGCGGTGCGGAAGAACCCGACGCCGGGCCGGGAGTTCTGGACCAGGAGGGCCATCCCGAGGGAAACGACGAGGAAGATGATGGTCACCACGACGGTGTACTTGATGGTGAACCAAATGGAGGACAGGAAGAGCTTGTTGTTCGCAACGGCCGCGTAGTTCTCGGGCGCGTTGAACTTGGCCTGCCCAATCAGGGGCCAGTTGTTCAGGGACATCCAGAAAGCCAGAAGCAGTGGCAGGATGAAGAAGACGATGATGAAAACGGCCGCCGGTGCGGCGTAGAGTAAGCCGGTCCGGCCTTCGCGCCGGCGTTTGCCGGCCAGCCGGGCGTCAGGGCGGATCTTGGGCTGGCGTTTCGCTGCTGTTTGCACCGCACTCATGCGGGATTCTCCTTGGCTGGTGGTGTGGACAGCAGGACGGGCCGCACACGTGCGGCCCGTCCTGGCAGCTACTGGGACAGGGAGGCGTTGATGGCCTCGTCCGAGGACTTCAACGCTGCTGCCGGGTTGTCGCCGAACAGGGCATCCCGGAAGGCGCTCAGGGCCGGGCCGTTCGGGTCATTGAAGGTCTGCCCGAAGTTCATCGAGTAGGGGGTGCGTCCCTTGGCAATTAATTCGTTGAGCTTGATGATGCGGGGGTCATTTTCGGTGTACTTGTTCTTGGCCAGGTCGGTGCGCACCGTGAGCTGGTTGCTCTTGGCATACACCTCCACCTGTGCATCAGGGCTAAGGGTCCAGTTCAGGAAGTTCCAGGCACCATCAGCGTTCTGGCAGGAGTTTGAGATGCCCAGCACGTCCCCACCGAGGAAGGTGCTCTGGCCACCATCAACGCCGGGAATTCCCTGTACACCGATCTTCAGGTCGGGGGTTTCCTTGACCGACTGGAGTACTGAGTTGCTGCCCAGGAGGTATCCGACCTTGCCGGTGCCGAAGACCTGGTTCCGCGTCGCTCCAGTCTCGTTCAGCACGCTTTGGGGCGTGGCGCCGGACTTCACCATGTCGTTGTAGATGCTGAAGACCTTGGTGGCCTTGTCCCCGGAGAGCATGGACTGCTTTCCGTCCTTGGACAGGGCCTCCGCCCCCGAGGCCCAGATGGAGGGGAAGTGCGTGAAGGCGATCGTTCCGGCATTGTTTCCGGTGTAGTAGAGACCGCTGACGTCCGGACCGAGCGCTGCGACCTTCTCCGCGTTCTTCTGGAGCTGGGTCAGGCTGGTGATCTCAACGGACGGGTCGATGCCGGCTTTTTGCAGCAGCAGGTCGTTCTGAAAGAGGGCTGACATGCCGATGGTATGGGGAACGGAGTAGATCTTGCCATCACTCGTACCGAGGTCCATGAGCCCTTTGGCCAGTGAGTCCTTGAAATCAAGGGCGTTGACCTTGTCCGTGATGTCGCGGAACAGGTTCTTGGAAATGAAGTTGGGCATGTAGACCACGTCCGAGGACATCAGGCACGGGAGCTGGTTTGCTCCGGCCGCCACACCGACCTTCTGAATGTAGTTGTCAGTAGGGACGACGG
>JAQBNX010000640.1 GCA_028288385.1 Spirosoma sp. | reverse complement strand
TGATTTTGTGATGTCACTAAAAGCCCCGCGAGTAGGGATGGTGGTGGGCGAAGGTGCGTCGCCCCCAGCCGTTGGCGAAATATGGCATTACTTCGATCAGGAACTGAACTACCCTGTATCACTCATTGACGGCAATACGCTAGGTACTGTTGAATGGAATAAGCTGGACGTGCTGGTATTGCCAACGAACTTTAACTATGGCCGGTTTCTAACCGATAGAAACCTGGCGGCCATCAGGGCCTGGGTACAGGCAGGTGGCAAACTCATCGCCATGGAGCGGGGAGCATCCTTCCTGGCGGGCAAAGAAGGCTTCGATCTGAAGGAGAAAGACGCCGATAAAGCGAATAAGGATAAAGCTGACGATAAAAAACAGGCAAGTCTGGTCGACTCGCTTAAGTTGTATGGCGACCGGGAACGAACCGCTATTTCGGACGAAACGCCGGGCAGTATCTACCGCGTCAGCATCGATACCAGCCATCCGCTCGGATTTGGCTTGGCTGGTGGCTATCATGCCCTGGTACAGAATGCCTACAACTTTGATTTTCTGAAAGAGGGCTGGAATGTGGGGTATCTGAAAACGGATAACTACGTGGCAGGTTTCTCCGGAAAAAATGCCAGAAATAAGCTAAAAAACACCTTGTTAATGGGTGTTCAAAGTGCTGGCAGAGGTAGCGTAATCTACTTAGCCGATGACCCACTGTTCCGTGGTTTTTGGTACAACGGAAAGCTGTTGTTCGGGAATGCGGTATTTATGGTTAATTAGTTAAAAGCCGGTTTGTCATTTTAAATCTGATGGCAAATCGGCTTTGGCTTTAACGGGGGTAAACAATCCTACTCTGCGCCTTCTATTCGTAATTTATTACTCATAATTCATCCTCAGTGCGATTCCTACTCATTTTACTCAACGGGTTGCTGCTTGCGTTCCCTCTGCTGGCTCAGAAGAAAAACGAAACCTACCAGCTTCATATTAACCGGGCCGTTTCGACTGATCAGGGAACATCGCCCATAGTGGTCGATGGGTCGATAGACGAAGCAGCCTGGCAAGCCGCTGAAGTGGCGGATAACTTCTGGATGGTGCTGCCGATGGATACCAGCCGGGCAAACGTCCGCACCGACGTTCGCATGACTTATGACGACCGCAACCTATACCTCAGTGCCGTGTGCTACCACGGTGACGTGGCTGGCCCCTACATAGTGGAGTCGCTACGGCGCGACTGGAATTTCGGTCGCAATGACAACTTCATTTTTTTCATGGACACCTTCGACGACCAGACCAACGGATTTACGTTTGGCACCAACGCGGCCGGGGCGCAGTGGGATGGCCTTTTGTATGAAGGCAGCAAGGCAAACCTGAGTTGGGACAATAAATGGACGTCGGCGGTGCGTAACTACCCCGACCGCTACGTCATAGAGATGGCCATTCCGTTCAAGACGATCCGCTATAAACAGGGCATTACCCGCTGGGGAATCAATTTTGGCCGACAGGATCTAAAAACAACCGAGAAGTCGTCCTGGACACCCATCCCCCGACAGTTTCCAACGGCCTCCCTGGCCTATACCGGTGTGCTGGTCTGGGACCAGCCCCCACCACAGCCGGGCCCCAACATTTCCCTGATTCCCTACGCCTTAACCGGTCTGACCAGGGATTATGCACGCGGCATTCCCAACAAAAGCCGATTCGATGCAGGCCTGGATGCCAAAGTTGCCATTACGTCGTCGCTAAATCTGGACTTGACCATCAATCCCGATTTCTCCCAGGTGGATGTAGACCAGCAGGTGACAAACCTCGACCGCTTCGAGCTGTTTTTTCCTGAACGTCGGCAGTTTTTCCTTGAAAATGGCGATCAGTTCACCAACTTTGGTTATGCCACCATCCGGCCGTTTTTTAGCCGCCGGATCGGGCTGGGTGGAGTACCCATCCGATTTGGGGCGCGGCTGAGCGGCAAACTCAACAAGGATTGGCGCATTGGCATAATGGATATGCAGACGGGGCGCGTAGAGGATATGGGGCTCAACGTAGCACCGTTGCCCACGCAGAACTTCGCCGTCGTGGCATTGCAACGGCGCGTGTTTGCCCGTTCCAACGTAGGGGTGCTCTTTGTCAACAAGCAATCGTTGGGATACGAACCTATCCTGGATAAGCCGGCCTATTCCCAGTATAACCGCAATGTTGGTTTTGAGTATAACCTGGCCTCCGCCAATAACCTCTGGTCGGGCAAGGCCATGTATCTCAAATCGTTTCAGCCAGGCACACGGGATAATGATGCGGTGTACGCGGGTAATTTGCAGTTTAACAGCCGCCGTTGGCTGCTCAGCGGGCAACTCGAATCGGTGGGCAAAAACTTCACCGCCGAAGCAGGCTACGTGCCGCGCCGGGGCTACGAGCGGGCAATGGGTATTGCCAGTTATACATTTCTGCCTGCGGGCGGGGGTATTCAGAGCCATGGTCCGCTGGTGCAGTCTACTTACTTTTTCGATCCCGCCGGGCGGCAAAGTGACAACGAAACGTATTTGAGTTATCTCTTTACGTTCCGCAGCCGTAGTACGTTTACGGGCTGGGTGGCTACAGACTATGTCCGATTGCTACAGCCCTTTGACCCAACCAACACCAGCCGCGAGACGCTGGAGACGGGCTCAACCCATCACTGGAACGCCTGGGGCACGGCCTTTACGTCGAAACCACAGAGCCTGTTTACCTACGGTTTTACAACCCGCTACGGAGGCTACTACGCCAACGGCACTCGCCTGAACCTGACGACTGATGTTGGTTATCGGTTTCAGCCCTTTGTCAGTTTAGCTGTCAGTGCCAGTTACAATGATATCCGGTTGCCCCAGCCGTGGGGACGCACAACATTCTGGCTCGTTGGCCCGCGTTTTGACGTAACCATGACGAATACACTTTACCTCACCACTTTTTTACAATACAACGAACAGCAGAAAAACATGAACCTGAACGCCCGGATACAGTGGCGTTACAAACCCGCATCAGATTTTTTTCTGGTCTATACAGACAACTACCTACCCAGCTTCAGCCCCCAGATCGGCCAGGATGTTCCGGGGCTTTTTGCAGTTAAAAACCGGGCACTGGTGTTAAAATGGACGTATTGGTGGAATATTTGATGAAATAATGGTCCGAACAAATTGAGACAGAGCCGGTTAATGAGACAACGTGTAGCCCATTGGCCACTTGTTCACCACTCAAACCAATCAACGTATATGAAAACTCTGCTTCGTTCGCTGCCCGTTGCCTTTATGGCCCTGCTCTTAACGCTGTTTATGACCAGTTGCGCAGCCGTAGGCGACATTTTTCAGGCCGGTGCCTATACCGGTATTATCGGCGTCATTGTGGTGATTGCGGTAATTATCTGGATCGCATCAAAATTTTTTGGTGGCAACAGAAACGTATAATTTGTTTGCTTCAACCACAAAAAGAAAGCGCGGCCTTTGACCAAGGCCGCGCTTTCTTTTTGTGGTTGAAGCAAACAAATTACGCCACTAATTCAAGTAATCCATCGCGCTGAAGCACGGCCCGCTGACGTTCGCTCAGGTCGTCGGAGGCACGCATTAAGGGAAGCCGAACTACGGCTGACATCAGGCCCATCATCTCCAGGATATTTTTGATACCCACCGGATTTCCCTCCTCGTATAGCAGCGAATCAATCCGTAAAAAATGGCCGAGTTCGCGCCGGGCGGTGGTATAATCGCCCTGCAGGGCAGCTTCGATCATTGAGCAGAATTTTGCCGGAAACGCATTGGCAATCACCGACATTACCCCCACCCCGCCTATGCTGATGATAGGAACCCCCTGCACGTCGTCGCCCGAGATAAGCAGAAAATCGTCGGGTTTGTCGCGGGCAATCTCCATGCACTGCTCAATGACACAGGAGGCTTCTTTCACCCCAATGATATTGGGGTGCTGCGCCAGTTCGACAATTGTTTCGGCGCTCATGTTGATACCCGTTCTAAACGGAATATTGTATAAAATGACCGGTACCGGGCTGGCATCGGCCACGCGCGTAAAATGCTCAATAACACC
>JAQBNX010000624.1 GCA_028288385.1 Spirosoma sp. | reverse complement strand
TATAATGATCGCTATAGGGGCGTATATAACGAACGACGGGTCATTTTTATGAACCCGCAGGACATGGCCGATCGCCAAATTGAAGAAAAGCAGCTGGTTAATATCACGAGCCACTTCGAAGGTCAGCAGCGCAAACTGGAAAAATTCATTGCCATTCCGTATAACATTCCAAAGGGTAACACAGCGGCTTACTATCCGGAAGCTAACCCACTTGTGCCGGTGTCCAGCGTCGCGTACATCAGCAACACGCCAACGTCGAAGTTTGTGGTTATTACCGTCGAGCCGATACGTATCGAAAATACGCTGAAACCAGCCTTTGCAACGGTCGCAGCCGCCTGATTAAACTTTAAATCAACAAAAAAGCCGCTGCTTGGTGAAGCAGCGGCTTTTTTGTTGATTATAGGTGTACCTGTTTACGGATTAATGTTTTAACGAAATTGCTTCTGTTAAAACAGGGTGTAGCAATTGTCCAAGCTGGCTTTCAACCATCTACTCAGTAAGATTCATCATTATGCGGCTTATACACTAATAGTGTTCATCTTCTTTCTTAATTATTGATATCGGATGGAAGTCCCTCAGCTAAAAAAAGCCCCGCTTGTCTACGACGTTGCCATTGTTGGTTCTGGCGCGGGGGGCGGTATGGCCGCGTATATGTTAGCCAAAGCCGGTGCAAAAGTAGTGCTGCTCGAGGCCGGTGGTTATTTTGACCCCGCCGACCCTAAATATATCACCCAGCTAAAATGGCCCTGGGAATCGCCCCGGCGGGGAGCCGCTACCGATGCCCGATCGGGTGGTGATTTCGACGCTGCCTGGGGAGGATGGGACATCGACGGAGAACCCTACTCATCCAAGAACGGCACCGAGTTTCACTGGTTCCGGTCTCGAATGCTCGGTGGCCGTACCAACCATTGGGGGCGTATCTCAATGCGCTTCGGTCCCGATGATTTTCGACGGGGCTCGCTCTCGGGCGTAGGCGACGACTGGCCCATTACTTACGACGATATGAAGCCGTTCTATGACCGCGTGGATAAGCTCATCGGCGTGTTCGGTTCGGTCGAGAATTTCCCAAATGAACCCGATGGCATTTTTCTGCCGCCCCCCAAGCCCCGCCTGCACGAGTTGATGATCCGGAAAGGGGCACGTAGTATCGGTATTCCGGTTATTCCCTCCCGGTTAAGCATTCTGACCAAGCCAATCAATAACGAGCGGGGCTCCTGTTTCTATTGTCACCAGTGTAATCGGGGTTGTCAGGCCTACGCCGACTTTTCGGCCTCATCAGTGCTGTGCATTCAGGCCGTAAAAACCGGTTACGTAACACTTATTAATGGTGCTATGGCCCGCGAGGTGCTGACCGATGCCCAGACCGGACTGGCCACGGGCATCAGTTACATAGATACCCGTAGCATGCAGGAAGTGACGGTTCGCGCCAAAAATGTGATGTTAGGCGCCAGTACCTGCGAATCGGCTCGTATTCTGCTTAACTCCAAGTCAGGACGCTTCCCCAACGGACTCGCCAACTCCAGCGGTGTGGTGGGTAAATACCTGAATGACTCTACGGGTGCCAGCCGCTCGGGATTTATACCAGCCCTGATGGACCGCAAGCGCTATAACGAAGACGGGGTTGGCGGTATGCACGTCTTTACGCCCTGGTGGCTCGACAACAAAAAACTGGATTTCCCCCGCGGCTACCACATCGAGTACGGTGGTGGCATGGGCATGCCCGGCTATGGATTTGGCGCGGGTATTGAAGCCATGAATGGTTCGTATCCGGGTCGTGATGGCAAACAAAAGGCAGGTGGCGGTTATGGAGCAGGCTTAAAAGATGATTATCGGCGGTTCTACGGAGCGTATGTGAGCATGTCGGGCCGGGGTGAGCCAGTGCCGCTTGAAAGCAACTACTGTGAAATTGATCCGGACAAGGTCGACAAATACGGTATCCCGACCCTGCGGTTCCACTACAAATGGTCAGACTACGAAGTAAAGCAGGCCAAGCACATGCAGGACACCTTCGAGCAGATTATTCTGTCAATGGGTGGTACGCCGTTAGGTCCCAAACCCGGCCCTAACTCCGCGCATGGCTATGGTTTGGCAGCCCCCGGCCGTATTATTCATGAGGTGGGCACGGTTCGCATGGGCAACGACCCGCAGAAGTCAGCCCTCAACAAATACCAGCAGGCCCATGATGTCAAGAACCTGTTCGTCGTCGATGCCGCTCCGTTTGTTTCGCAGGGCGACAAGAACGTAACGTGGACCATTCTAGCTGCCGCCATGCGCACATCAGAATATCTAATAGATCAGGTAAAGAACAAGAGTCTTTAATTACACGGGACGTTCACATCACGTAAACAAAAAGCCGCCTGACTTAGAGTCAGGCGGCTTTTTGTAAATCAACACTTAAGATTTATTCTACAACTGCTTCGGGCTTCTTCACCGTAATCGTCAGCAGTTCGCCTTCGCCGGGATAATCGGCCTGAATCACATCACCTTCTTTTAGTTCTCCTTTTAGAATCTCTTCTGCGACGGGGTCTTCGAGGTAGCGCTGGATGGCGCGGCTCAGCGGACGGGCACCGTATTGCGGATCATAGCCTTTTTCAGCCAGGAAGTCTTTTGCCTTCTCAGTAAGTTCGACCTGGTATCCGAGGTTAGTGACACGGCTCAAGAGTTTGCCCAGCATCAGGTCAATGATCTTGTGGATGTCTTCGCGCAGCAGCGAGTTAAACACAATAACATCGTCCAGACGGTTCAGGAACTCCGGTGAGAACGCTTTCCGCAGGGCACTTTGAATCGTGCTTCGCATCAGCTCATCCTGGTTTTCGGTCTTCTTAGTGGCAAAACCAATACCGGCTCCGAAGTCCTTCAGGTCACGAACCCCAATGTTAGAGGTCATAATGATAATGGTGTTCCGGAAGTCAACCCGGCGACCCAAACCGTCGGTCAGGATACCGTCGTCGAGCACCTGAAGTAGGATGTTAAAAACATCCGGGTGGGCTTTTTCGATCTCGTCGAGCAGCACCACACTGTAAGGCTTCCGGCGAATCTTCTCGGTTAGCTGACCACCTTCCTCATAACCAACGTAGCCCGGAGGGGCGCC
>JAQBNX010000605.1 GCA_028288385.1 Spirosoma sp. | reverse complement strand
GAACTGAATTTCATTAAAGCAAAACGGGTTGATTACCCACAATTTAAGAATGACTTTATTCCCTGGCTATCTGTGCTCGATGCGTTAATGTTTTGCGACATTTTAGCGGTACAGACCATGCTGGGAGCCTATGAATTAGTGTAATATGAAATAAAAAACTACTGATACAAACACCCTGATCAGTTATCATTCGTTATTCTTCATTCAGGAGACCAATGGCAAAAGTTATAATTTTCGGCGTAATGGATACGGCTGAACTGGCTCATTACTACCTCACGCATGACTCTGAACACGAAGTGGCCGCATTCACGGTGAGCCGTGAGTTCGTGAATGAAACGACATTCCAGGGGCTACCCCTCGTGGTGTTTGAAGACGTTCAAACGCTATTTCCACCACAGGAGTATAAGTTTTTTGCCCCGATGACGGGCCGTGGCATGAACAAGAACCGCGAACGAATATACCTTGAAGCCAAAGCCAAAGGCTATGAATTCATCTCTTACATCAGTTCTAAAGCCACGCTGTTCGGCAATGAGATTGGAGAGAACTGTTTCATTCTTGAAGACAATACTATTCAGCCCTTTACCACCATTGGCAATAACGTAGTGCTTTGGAGCGGTAACCACATTGGCCACCACGGGCAGATTAAAGACCACGTCTTTTTTACCTCGCACGTAGTAATGTCAGGCCACTGTATCATCGAGCCTTATTGTTTTTTTGGGGTAAACAGCACCATCCGCGATTTTCTGCACATAGCAACCGGTACGTTGGTGGGTATGGCCTCTGCCGTATACAAAGACACCGACGAGTGGGGATTGTACCTCGGCAACCCAGCCAAGAAGTTACCCAAACCCAGCTACGAAGCCTATTGATTGGGTAGTCGTTTAGAAATTTATGCGGTGCGGCCAGCACCTTCAAACTTAAAATAGAATTCTGAAAACGCTCTTATTCATTGGCCACGACGCCAACCGCGCTGGTGCCCAATACCTCTTGTTGCATCTGCTGACGTACCTGCGCGAAACCGGCATAAAAACCGGGCTAGTTTTAGGGAGCGCTGGACCGCTGCTGCCCGATTATGAGCGAGTAACCACAGTCTATAGGGCGTTTGCCCCCCCAGTTGCGCAGCTGGGCGGACTTCGGGGACGGGTGCTGGCAAAATTAAGCGTTGGTCAGCCGTCTAATAGGCAACAAACGATATCAGCTAAGTTGCTCCAACGCATTCGCGATGCCCACTACGACGGCATTGTTGCGAATACCATTGCCAATGGCAGACTGCTTCTTCAACTTGAACCCTTACAACTCCCTTTTGCCCTCTACGTTCACGAACTAGAAACTTCAATTCGCATTTATTCCCGTCCCGATGAGCTTGCCTACGAATTGACCCGGGTCAGTCACGTTTTCTGCGGATCGGAAGCCGTTCGCCAAAACCTTATTACTCACCACGGCCTGACAAGCGGCAACACCTCGGTGCTGAACTCACTGATTCATACACAAACCCTACTCACCAAACTCGCTGCCGTGGACCGTCGGGCCGTGCGGCAGCGGTTGGGTATCCCGGCCGATGCGGTGGTGGTAGGTGGCTGCGGCAATGCCGAATGGCGCAAGGGCGTGGATCTATTCCTGCTCGTGGCCCGCCAGGTGCTCAATACCCGGCCCGACACGTACTTTGTCTGGGTGGGTGTCCCTGAGTTGGGCGATGAAGCGCAACGGCTTCGCTACGACCTCGATCGGATGAACATTGCCGGGCGCGTTCATTTGTTGCCTCCGGGCGGCAATTACCTGGATTACGTAGCCTGTTTCGATTTATTTACGCTTACCTCGCGCGAAGACCCCTACCCACTGGTAATCCTGGAAGCAGGTCTGAACCGTAACCCGGTGCTATGCTTTGAACAATCGGGTGGCAGTCCGGACTACGTCGGAACCGACACAGGTTGTCTGGTTCCCTATTTAGATCTATCGGCCATGAGTGATGGGATTGGCAAACTGGCCGACGACAAAACTGAACGTAAGCGGCTGGGGGGTATTTTTTATGAACGAGCCATGCGCCACGACGTCGCTGTACTTGTTCCTCAACTGCTGGCGCGACTCGATTCGGTATTCGCCCAGACAACAGCTATTCAGTATGGTAGTCGGTAACGGCATGATTGCCCGCCGGTTCATTGAGTTTGCGGAGCGGAGCGACGTAGTGATTTTTGCCTCGGGCGTATCTAATTCCAAAGAAACCCACCCTGAACCATTTGCCCGCGAACGGCAATTAGTGGATAAAACATTACGCGAGACAAGGGGTAGCTTGTTTGTTTACTTCAGTACAGCTAGCGTGGAAGACCCCACCGAGAAAGGATCCCCCTACGTAACGCACAAATTGAAACTGGAACAACTCATTCGCAACCAGGCCGCCAATCACCTGCTGGTGCGGGCTTCAAACGTAGTGGGTGGACCAGGGAACCCACACACGATACTAAATTTTTTTGTAAATCGGATTTTGCGGAATGAACCCTTCACGATTTGGCAACATGCAACCCGCAACCTGATCGACCTGGACGATGTGTATCGGGTAGTGACAGACTATATTGCCAAACCTGCAGGCTGGAACCAGACGATTCTTGTTGCCAATCCCTATTCTATCAGCCCGCTGGCTTTAGTTCAGGCCATTGAAACGCATACCGGCCAACGGGCGCAGTATGAACTAGTCGATAAAGGTATACCGTTTGCTCTTTCAGCTGATAGTCTCAGCGACCAGTTGCAGGTAACAGCAGGTTCTTACTGGCAACCCGAACGGTACGTAGCTCATTTACTCAAGAAATACTATCCATGACCCTCGCATTTACGATATGTTCAGTGAATTACCTGGCACAGGCCCGTACGCTGGGCGATTCGCTGCGAAAAACCAACCCCAATTTCCAGTATGTTATTGGCCTGGTTGACAAGCTAAGCCAGGCAAACCTACCCGCCGATGTAATGCCACCCTACCCAATGCTGGAAGTAGACCGGATTGGGATTCCAGAATTCACGGCAATGTGCGACCGCTACGATATCACCGAACTGAACACGGCGGTAAAACCTTTTTACATTGATTATTTATTTGAAACTTATCCGGATGTCAATCAAATCATCTATTTTGATCCGGATATAATCATTTATCAGCCGCTGCTAAAGCTAAGCCGGGATTTGTCGTCATACAGTATGGTGTTAACGCCCCACATCTGCTCGCCAACCCCAGACTGGGAGCAGCCCAATGAGCAACACCACCTGAACACCGGCATCTATAACCTTGGTTTTATTGGCCTGCGCCGGGACGATACCGCCCGGCAATTTGTGAACTGGTGGAAGGACCGATTAGTCTACGAATGCCGGATTGACCTCTGTGCAGGACTTTTTGTCGACCAGCACTGGGTCAACTTTGCTCCGGTCTATTACGATAATGTCCTGATTGAGCGCCACCCCGGTTATAATGTTGCTTATTGGAACCTGCATGAACGCTGGTTTTCGATTGATGCCAGCGGGCATTGGTGCGTAGCAGGCAAGCCAACTTCAGCGCTTTCAGAGACTCACTCCGAACGCTTACAATTTTTTCATTACAGCGGTTACAACCCAGACCGCCCGCATGAGGTCTCCAAACACCAAACGCGTTATTCATTTTTAGAACGCCCTGATGTAAAACCCTTATTCGTTATATATCACCAACAACTTCTGGCTAATCATAATGACCAATATCGGCAGTACCCCTGCGTTTATATAAAACCCCCTGTATCGCTACAGTACCAACGGGTCCGGCGGGTCATCAAAAAGCCTTTTAACCAAATTATTGCTTTGTTAGAATCGTAACGCTTATGACATCGAGGTCCCGCTTCATATCGCTGTGGACGTACCGTTTTACTAAATACACCCACATTGTGGGCAAGTTCTGGTCGTTTTTAAAAAAATATATTTACCTGCGCTGGCTAAAACTTAAAATTGGTCATCGCCCCCTGGTTGCCATTATTTTATCCGAGCAGATGGGCGACATCATTGCCTGTGAGCCTGTAGCCCGGGAGGTACGTCGGCGTCATCCGGATGGCTATATTATCTGGGTTGTGCGCGAACCTTATATCGAATTGGTCAAGTATCACCCGGACCTCAACGGGTATCTGGTCGAAAAGTGTCCCAGCGAACGCGTCTGGCTTCTTCGTACCGGCATTTATGATCAGGTATACAACATGCACATTTCCCATCGCAAGTGTCCCTACTGCCCTGAGGATCCCGTTAATCCAACTGCAGACCAAGCCGGTCTTACATTCGACAACTACCTGGACTACGGTGATTTGCTATATACATTCTCCCAGGCAGCGGGCCTGCCTGCTCTTACCGACGATCCCCGGATGTATATTCCCATGAAAGTTCGCCAGCAGGTAGCCGCGCTGGAATTACCGAAGTCTCCAATTGTCATCCATTGCCAGTCGAGCTACGTTTTGCGCGACTGGCCCGCTGAGCACTGGAACCGACTTGTACGGTGGCTGCTGCACACCTATCCTTATCCCATTATAGAAGTTGGAATGAACCCCATTGTTTCTGAGAAACACCCACGTTTCCGGAGCTTATGCGGACAGTTAAGTTTACTGGAAACAGCTGAGGTCATCCGTCAGTCGCGTTTGTTCATAGGCATCGAAAGTGGCCCCGCACATATGGCAAATGCAGGCGGCACGATCGGTATAATTTTACAGGGCCAACTATTCAATTTCGTTGATTACCTGACTTATTCAGGCCGCTACAAACGCGGAGAAGGGGTGACCATTGTGAGTGCTCATAACCGTCCGTGTGCCGAATTGCCCTACCCTAGCGTACAGAGGGCGGTACAACA
>JAQBNX010000598.1 GCA_028288385.1 Spirosoma sp. | reverse complement strand
TACAGGCCGTACACATACCCGCCTGACATGAATAAGGCAAATCAATATCCAGGTCCAGAGCCGCTTCCAGAATAGTCTGGTGTGGAGCCACCATAAATTTGTACTCACTGCCTTCATACAGCACCGTTACCTCTGGCGAATCACTTACTTCATCGTCTGTCAAGGGCTCCTCCAGTACGTCACCAGCTGCAACAGGCGCACTCACAAAACTTTCTTTATGCACCCGGTCAGCAGATATACCAACCAGTGCCAGTGCCGAGCGGGCTTCAGCCATCATGCTGTCAGGACCACACAGGTAGGCGCTCGCTTTCTGACGGTCGGCCGCCGGTACGTCTTCCAGTAAACGCGTCAGCATGTGCTGATTCAACCGGCCACTAAGGCCTGTCCACACTCCTGCAGGCTGGCTTAGGACATGCGTCACCTGAAAACGCGCTTTACCATACGCCTGCTCCATAGCGTCCAGATGTGCTTTATAGATGATCGACTCCTGGTTGCGGTTGCCGTATATGAGCCACACACGACTAGTTGGCTCAACGTGCAGCGCCGATTTGGCCATCGAAAACAAAGGCGTAATGCCGCTGCCTGCACCAATCAGGATCAACGGCCGGCGATTTTGGGCCTCTAATTTTGGCACAAACGTACCCATCGGCTCTAGCGTTTCGAGAATGTCGCCGGGGTGTATGCGCTCACATAAGTAATTAGAAACAAACCCACCCGGCACCCGCTTCACCGATACCGCCAGCGATACATCGACATGGGGTGATGATGCTATGGAGTAGGAACGTCGGACTTTTTGTCCATTTATGTTGAGCAGAAACGTTAGAAACTGGCCCGGCTGATAGCGAATTTCTTCGTTGATGGGGTGCCAGAAGGTTATCGTCACGGCGTCGGGCGTTTCCCGAACGACGTCTTTCACTTTTAAAAAATATCTTGCTGCCATTCGTCTTACGTGTGTTCTTTTTTACTGCGGAGACCTGACCAGAGAACACAAAGTAATCGCCTTAACTTCCGTAATTGCTCCTTTCCTCTGCCTCCAAACCTCATTACAAAGGTACGGCCCACACCCGAAACTCACCTTGTTTTGTGAAATACCACCAACTGTTCGGCAGGCGCCTGTAAAACACGCCCCATAATCAGCCCTGTATCAGAAATCGCCCGATGCAGGAGTTCGGCAAAGTAGTGGGCTACAGAGCCAACGAAATGAACCGGCCACGCATCAGCCTCGGGAAACCGGAGGACATACGTAGTGAGAAACAACCTGAATGCACCTGTTACTAAACCAACGATGTGTGGATGCGCAATGTTTTCGGAGAGAAACGGCGTAAACGACCCAAAATACCGGTTTGGGAAAGGCTTCTGATATGCGTTTTCCAACAGGGTAGGGCGGTCCAGAGCGTAGCGGTCCCGAAAAGCGTCGCGCAGATCGAGGGGCAGGCGTTCCTGAAAATAATCGCGGACGAGTGTTTTGCCCAGGTACCCGCCACTTCCCTCGTCGCCAAGCCAGAAACCCAGCGACTGAATACCCCGCCCTATCTGAGAGCCATCGTAGCAGCAGGCGTTTGACCCCGTTCCTAAAATGCAGACAATACCCGGCTCATGTCCCGCGGCCGCTCGGGCTGCGCCCAGCATGTCGCTGTCGACAACAACGGTCCGCGCCGTTGGCAGCACTGCTCGGAGAGCATTGGACACCGTTGGGTTTACAGCCGGACCAGTACAGCCCGTTCCGTAAAAAAATACCGCCGACACTTCTTCACCGATTCCAGGCAATATGGTCAACAACTGCCTTTTGAGCACATCCGTTATCTGGCCAGTAGTCTGATAATAGGGGTTGATTCCGTCCGTTTGAAAAGCGTGTACCTGCCCAACGGAACTAACCATTCGCCAATCAGTTTTTGTTGAGCCGCTGTCGGCAATGAGTTGTGTCATGTTAAATAACGGAGTAAAGGTATTTCTGGGTGATATCCCCGTGCAGGGAATGGTCGTCTGACTACTAGCGCCAATGATTGCGGGCTTACACTACTTAAATTAACTTCCCCACCGCTGGGAACTTCGCAAATACCCAGTCGGCGTGAGGGGCATCGGCAAGTTCGGTGGTCAGGTCCTGCCCGGCCCAGTGCTCATAATGTTTGCCGGTGCGCCACAACCGCGATGCCGATACGTCGTAAATAACAGCCTGGTAGGCACACCAGATTTCGTCGCGGTCGGTCCCATTGCGCAGAGCCAGTTGAGAACGGGTATAGGGAGTAAGCCGGTTAATATATTCAGGTGTCAATGCGTTCGTTTATTGGGTGAAATGAATTATTGAATGCCGCTTTTATAGGTGAACACAAAATTAACGTAACTTTAGCCTCTCCTGATTCTATGCAACAGTTAACCATGATAAAGACTTCTTTCATTGCGTTTCTTTTTATAGCAACCGTATTCACTCTGACGACGGGTTGCAGCAAGAAAAAAGTAGCCCCCGTTTCAGAGCGTATTGCCAAAGTATGGACTGCCCAAAAAGTGGATTATAATACCTCGACAGTGTACACAAAGGGGGGAGCGGCAAATGTTCAGGCCGGTTATGATCGGTTCCGGCTAGACCTGAGCAAACCACCGTCCGTTACGTATGTCGAATTCGATGGGAACACATTTACAGGCCAGTATTCTGTACCATCAGACGACCGGCTTGTCTTGTCAAACCTGAATCCCTCCCCAACGGGAGCCAACGGCACAATTGAGTTTAGAATCAGCAACCTTACCGACAATAGTGTGACGTTGACCCGGACAACGGCTAGTCAGAAAACCGGCAACACAACCAATGTCTACACGCTGACAGCTCCCTAAGACTTTCTAAAACCAATTAGCGTACCAAGCCGTTCCGTAGGTCAAGCGGAACGGCTTTTTTAGTGAGCCATGAGCCCGTAACAGCAAACAGCTACTGCTGATTATTGCTTGTATTTTCTCTGAAACCGCTTGCTGCTGATAGCTTATTGATATGACTGACTTAAACACCCTGGGCGAAATTGGCCTGATAGACCGGATACGGCAAGCTACCCCAACTCCCCTGCACGCCGAAACCATTCGTGGCATTGGCGACGATGCCGCCGTATTTGACTGGAGCGAGGACTACGGCCTGCTGACGACTGAACTGCTTGTGGAAGGCATTCATTTCGACCTCACCTACGTACCGCTCAAACACCTGGGCTATAAAGCCGTGGCTGTAAACGTATCGGATATTGCCGCCATGAACGGACTGCCCGTGCAGATTACGGTGAGCGTTGGGCTGAGCAGCCGGTTCCCCGTCGAAGCCGTTGATGAACTTTACGAGGGCATCCGGGCGGCCTGCCAGGCCTATAACGTTGATTTAGTGGGGGGCGACACCACGGCTTCCCGTTCTGGTCTGCTTATCGCCGTATCGGTGCTGGGCAAAGTACCAAAGGACCTCATTACCTACCGAAATACGGCCCAGGTCAACGATGTCATTTGCGTAACGGGCGACTTAGGAGCGGCTTACCTGGGCCTGCAACTGCTGGAGCGGGAGAAGCAGGTGTTTCTGGCTGACCCAAACATGCAGCCCGACCTGTCTGAAGAACGAGCCTACTTAGTGCAGCGCCAACTCCGGCCCGATGCGCGCACCGACATTGTTCACGAGTTGCGCGACCTGGGCGTGAGGCCCACGGCCATGATCGACCTGTCGGACGGGCTGGCTTCTGAGTTGCTTCACCTCTGCCGTCAATCCGGCACGGGTGCTATCATTTTCGATGAAAATATTCCCATTGACGATCAGGCGCTGTTAGCGGCCGATGAGTTTAAAATCAGCCCTGTGACAGCCGCCCTGAACGGGGGCGAAGACTACGAACTCTTATTCACAGTTCGCCCCCAGGAATTTGAGAAGCTATCGACCAACGCCCGCATCACGGCCATTGGGTACCTTACCGCTGATCCGTCGCAAGTGGTACTGGCGACCAAAGCAGGACAGCAAACTCCCATCCGTGCGCAGGGCTGGACAACGACCTGAAGATGAGGTAAACGTGAAAAGAAATACGGTATCACAAGGGAAATTCTATTAGTACTATAGCCCGTTGGCCAGTGGAAGTTACTCGACTTGCATCGCTACACGGATAGAATAGGTTATAAATCAATGGTATTCGTGTTTGGGATAATGAGTTTTGTCTGGTTGCTTAATCAGTTTTTACCCGGCTACAACAAACATCCATCCGGGTGCAGATTGTTATCTTACTTCCTATGACTGCTTCCGATTCGCAATCTCCTCCATCGGTGACCGAGTTAGTCACCTACCTGTTTACCCGGCGAGAAGCCATCCTGGGCAACTGGCGTATTACGTGTGAACAGGATCCTACTCTGGGAAAAATCTCAGCCTTTACCCGCGAGGAGTTTGACAACCTGATGCCGATTATTCTAAACATACTGGAAGACCGCCTACTGCACAAGCCTCAGGAAGAGAGTCCAATGCTGACGGCTCACAATCATGGCTTACACCGCTGGCATAAAGGGCTTACGCTGGTCGAAACCATGCAGGAACTGAACTACTTAACTCAAATTCTATATCAGGAAGTCCAGACTTATCAAACGCTTTTCCCCCAGACGGATGCCAATCTGCTATTACAGGTGCAACGGGAAATAGCCCAAGTTATGAGCGAGGCTATTAATGGCAGTGTCCAGAAGTACGATGAACTCCAGCGGTTTGAAGCTGCTAGCCGGGCGGCTACGCTACAACAGGCAATTGAAGATATGGATGAGTTAACTCTGCAGCGGGGAAACATGCTACGTTCATCTTCCCATGATCTGCGGAGTAGCTTTAGCATTATCAGTGCGGCAACTCATCTGCTAAAAATGGACGGACTAGATGACGGAGAACGAGATCAGTATATAGACATGCTGGGACGTAACCTGGGCAATGTACAATCGCTGTTAAGTAATCTGATGGACTTATCTCGTCTGGAATCAGGTACAGAAACGCTCCAAATCCAGCGCGTAGATGTTGGCAAACTGCTGACAGAATTAGTCGCTAGTGCTCAACCCATGGCCAGCGAACGACGGCTGGTGCTTCAGGGAGATGGTCCAGCCTCACTGGTGGTGGAAACCGACCCGGTCAAATTGCAACGTATTGCTCAGAACCTGCTGATAAACGCGTTGAAATACACCCGGGCTGGTTTTGTGTCTGTCACCTGGATACAGGAAGGAGAATACCGATGGCTATTTAGTGTTCAGGACTCAGGGCCGGGGCTGCCATCCACTTTAGCAGGCCTGATGGGTCAGCAATTGAAGCCAACGGTTGAGATGACGAGTATACTGAGTCCGAATACGGCTGAGCCGGTAGCGGTTCATCCGGCAGAAGAGCCGAAACTGCCAGCCGGCGGACAACTTGACCAATTGGTTAAACGTTCGAGCCAGGGAGAAGGCGTAGGCTTACAGATTGTTAAACGGCTATGCGATATGTTAAAGGGTAATATGGATGTTGAAACTATTCCTAATCGAGGTACGATGATCCGGGTCCGGATGCCTATACATCTAGACAGTTAAATAAAATGGCTAACTCAAGCCATTAGATATTTTGCCCGCTTTCTGTCAACATAAAACCCGGCCATTCTCACGAACAGCCGGGTTTTATGTTGACAGAAAGCGGGTGCTTTAGGCGGCCATGCCTTCTTTCAGGCGTTCGGCGTTTTCGGCAATGCGAAGTTGTTCAATAATGTCGCCAATGTCGCCGTCCATCACGGCGGGAAGGTTATGCACCGTCATACCAATGCGGTGATCGGTTACACGGCTTTGAGGGTAGTTATACGTCCGGATTTTGTCCGAGCGGTCGCCACTGCCAACCATCGTTTTGCGCTGCGAGGCAATGGCGTCGTTATGCTTCTGGAGTTCAATTTCGTAAAGCCGGGAACGTAGTACGGTCAGGGCCTTGTCGAAATTTTTTAACTGGGAACGTTCGTCCTGGCACTGCACCACCAGGCCCGTTGGAATGTGGGTCAGGCGCACGGCAGAGTACGTCGTGTTAACCGACTGGCCACCCGCCCCCGACGAGCAGAACGTGTCTTTGCGAATGTCGTTCATGTTAATCTCCACGTCGACCTCTTCGGCTTCGGGCAGTACGGCCACGCTGGCCGCCGACGTATGAATCCGGCCCTGGGTTTCGGTGGCCGGTACGCGCTGCACCCGGTGAACCCCCGACTCGAACTTGAGCTTACCATACACATCGTCGCCTTCGATTTCGGTGATGATTTCTTTATAACCGCCCGACGTACCCTCCGTGAAGTCGACGAGCGACATCCGCCAGCCCATTTTCTCACAAAACCGCTGGTACATCCGGAAGATATCGCCCGCAAAAATAGCCGCTTCGTCGCCCCCAGTGCCGCCCCGGACTTCCAGAATCACGTTTTTGCTGTCGTTCGGGTCTTTGGGCATCAGCATTTCCTTCAGCGTGTCTTCGAGTGCATCGCGCCGGGGCAGCAGTTCGTCCAGTTCGCCTTTGGCCATTTCGCGGAAGTCTTCGTCTTTCTCCGTAGCGATTACCTGTTTGGCATTATCGATTTCCTGAAGCAATTGCATATAAGCGCGGTACTGCACCACAATCTTCTCCAGGTCTTTATATTCTTTGCTCAGCTTCATGAAGCGCTTCTGATCGGAAACAGCTTCGGGCTGAACGATTTGCTGAGCTACTTCATTGAAGCGTTCACTAATGGCTTCTAACTGATCGAGCATATTGATTTATTCTTTTTTGTCGTCCCAACTAGTATGGATAACCAACAGAGGAATGACCCACACACGTTGTTTCAGAAGTCCAAATTTACGAAAATTCCGCTGGATAGCCTTGGCTGCAACCGTTGCGCGGCACAATACGTTACGTATCCATGAACCAGCGTACCAATCGCATGAAGGCAACTGCCTTTCTTTCCATTTTTCTGCTCGCTATAACTTTCGTTGCCTGTAATCCCGAACGGGTAAAATATACCCGGGAGCTTAAGCAGGAGATGGCCGATAAGAAGATCAAACGCATTACCAACGTGGACCTTGTCGAAACGGTCGATTTGTTTGGAGAACGTATCACAGCCGCTATCCAGAAAGAACTAGCCACTCAACTCCAGAAAACAACCAATCCGGCTGAGCGAACTAAACTTTGCCAGTTGCAAAACCTCCCCCGCACCAAAGCTATTGCCGAGCGCTACGGCGTAGCCATCCAATTGCTCAGCGGGGCGGACGTATCGGCCAAATCCCTTAATCCAAAAGAGCGGGAAGTACTGGACGCGTACCTATACAATGCCGAAAAAAAGTTACCGCAAATCTCCAACATTCAGAAAATTAACGATACGCTGTACGTTTACAATGCGGCCGTACCCACCGAGAACGTAATTTGTCAGACCTGTTTTGGCAATCAGCAAACACCATTGGCCGTTTGGCGGCTGGCGTTTTCCAAGCGCGAGATCGTGCGCCGGATGGCCACAACAAAAAAGAAATAAGTTAGCGCTGTGCCGCCCATTCAATTAGTTGTTGAGCTGTCTGGGCCGGGTTATCCTCCGAAATTTCCAGTCGGTTAATCATGGCTGGGTCGCGCTGCGATAATCCATGCAGATACGCTTTGTCGTAGTAATCGAGCGTCAGGTCCGCAACGGTGGCGTAGTCGTTATGGGCGAGTGCATCGAGCGCATCTTTCGTTACTTTGCTGCCGAGCCGTTTCTTAATCCGCTCTGTGGCCTCAACCAGCAGGCCGTGGTCAATGCCCGTGTACTCGGCTACTAACCGCTGCACCCGAACGTCCTTGGGAACGTCGACAAAGGCAACCGGAGCGGCCCGCATCTGCTGCCAGAGAGGCATGGGAATAAAGCAGGAACCTACGTTGCGGCTTTCATCTTCGAGCCAGATACGTCGGCCAGGGTCCAGCGTTCGCCACTCGCCAAAAATCAAATTTTCGAATTGTTCTGTAGCGGGCTGCGGCAGTTGACCAATGGCACCGTAGGTGGAGCCTTTGTGGCAGGCAAGCCGTTCCAGGTCAATAATCTGCTCTCCCTGCCGGGCCAGTTCCTTTAAGATATCCGTTTTACCACTGCCGGTTTTACCCCCCAGAATCAGGAGGTTTTGTGGCTCAGCAAACGCGGCTAATACGGCATTTCGATAAGCCTTATAACCGCCCACCAGCGTCGATGCGGTCAGTCCGGCCGTATCCAGCAACCAGGCAAACGAGCCGCTGCGCATACCACCCCGCCAGCAGTGCACGAGCACTTCCTTAGTTTGTGTATTGAGCTTTTTCGACACTTTCACGAAGCCCGCCAGTTTGGGTCCCACCAGATCGAGACCGAGCAGCACAGCAGAATCTTTGCCAGCGTTTTTGTATTTGGTGCCAACCAGTGCCCGCTCCTCGTTGTCGAACAGCGGAATGCTGACGGCTCCGGGAATGTGCGCGTGATCATACTCCCCCGGCGACCGAACGTCGATGATGGGCAGGGATTGCGCTTTCTCTAAAAACTCGTCGACAGATAATTGATTGACCATGATATGAAAGAATGGACGTCTGGGTCCGTCTGATGGCCTCGCTACGTTCCTCAGGATGACAGGATCGGGCAAAATTATTTACCCTGCACAGACCATCTATAGTTACCCTAAGCCAGTTCCCGCAAATACAGTTGAATGGTGTTTTCCAGGCCCAAATACAGTGCATCGCAAATGAGCGCGTGACCAATGGATACCTCTTCAAGGCCCGGCACCTGTTGGGCAAAAAAACGTAAATTATCTAAACTCAGGTCATGGCCGGCATTCAGGCCCAGTCCTAGTTCCTTTGCTTTTTGGGCGGCCCGTACAAAGGGAGTCACGGCGGCCTCCTGATTTTCAAAATAATGGACTGCGTAGGGCTCAGTATACAATTCGATGCGGTCGGTGCCCACGGCTTTGGCTCCCTCCACCATGCGCTCGTCGGCATCAACAAAAATGGATACCCGGATGCCATCGGCTTTGAACAGAGTGATCAGATGACGCAGGTGATCGGCGTGGCGGATGGTGTCCCAACCCGCGTTGGACGTAATGGCATCGGGGGCGTCGGGCACGAGCGTAACCTGTTCGGGCCTGACGCGCCTGACGAGTTCAATGAAACGCTCGTCGGGGTTGCCTTCGATGTTGAATTCAGTCGTTACTACGTCCTTCAGGTCCAGTACGTCCTGGTAGCGGATGTGCCGCTCATCGGGGCGGGGGTGAACGGTGATGCCCTGCGCGCCAAAGCGTTCGCAGTCTTGCGCGACTTTCACCAGATCGGGATTGTTGCCACCCCGCGCATTGCGAATGGTGGCAATTTTGTTAATGTTGACAGACAGGCGGGTCATACGCAAAGAGTGAATTGATGAAATGGCAAATTACGCCTTTCAGATTCGTAACTTTGCCCAAACAATGAAGGTTCAGGAAACGAGCGATGACTTATTCGCTCAATTATTCATTCACTCCGTTACGTATTCAGAAGATGTCGCTTAAACAACAGATTGACGCCGATATAAAGCAGGCCATGCTGGCCAGAGATCAGGACAAACTCCGCGCCCTGCGGGCGGTGAAGTCTCTAATCCTGCTGGAAGAAACAAAGGAAGGCGGTACGGGTGAGCTGAAGCCCGACGAAGAAATGAAGGTGCTGACAAAGGCCGTGAAGCAGCGCAAAGACTCGGCCGATATTTACCGCCAGCAAAATCGTTCTGATCTGCTGGCCGTTGAAGAAGCCGAAATTGCGGTGATCGAGAAATATCTGCCTAGTCAACTATCGGAAGACGAACTAAAAGCCAAACTCCAGGCTATTATGGCCCGCGTGGGTGCATCGGCTCCGTCGGATCTGGGCAAGGTAATGGGCGTAGCGTCTAAAGAACTGGCCGGACAAGCCGATGGCAAAGCCATTTCGGCGATGGTAAAGACACTTCTTAGCTAATGAGTGGACAGGCGATAGGGTGAATGGCGGGTCATCTTCCCTATTACTCGTTTGCTTATTCACCCGTTCCTTCGTTGAAAACACTCGACATTCTCATGTTTATTCCCCTCGCGTGGGGGGCCTTCAATGGCTACCGTAAGGGTCTGCTAGTGGAGATTGTAGCAGTCATTGCCTTTGTGGTAGCCATGATCGTTGGGTTCAAGTTCCTGGCCTTCGGCATCGACCTGCTCAGTCCATACATCAGCCGCGAGGTTGCCCGTAAACTCCTGCCCTGGCTGGGATTTTCCATCATTTTTTTTCCTACGGTCTTTATGATCAACCAGATGGGATTTGCCATCCGGCGGTCCTTAAAGTTTACCGTGATTGGTACGTTCGACAGCGTGGCGGGCGCGGTGGTTGGTGTTTTTACCTGGATTTTTGGAATTAGTGTGATTCTTTGGCTGTTTAGTTATATGGGGGTTAAAATTCCTCCCCGTCAAACCAACGGCGCTTTTTTGTACACTTACATCCGGCCCATTGCCCCGATAGTGATGGATAAAGCCGCCGTTTGGGTACCTCAGAGCCTGGAAACCGGAAAAAAATGGCGGGCAAGTAATGAACAGCAATGACTACTACAGCAACAACAAATAAGAAGGACATTCGCAAATTAACGGCGGCTCAGTTAAAAGACTGGCTTGTGCAGCATGGCGAACAGGGATTCCGGGCCAAGCAGGTGCATGAGTGGTTGTGGAAAAAGTCGGCTCTGTCGTTTGAGCAGATGACCAACCTGTCGTTGCCCACAAGGGAGTTGCTCAACACGCACTTTGAAATCCGGCCCCTGACAGTCGATCAGCAACAGCGCAGTAGCGACGGCACCATCAAATCCTCGTTTCGGCTATTTGATGGTAATCTGGTGGAGGGCGTGTTGATTCCAGCCTTACGTAACGACGACATCGACAGAATGACTGCCTGCGTATCGAGTCAGGTGGGTTGTTCGCTGACGTGTAAATTCTGTGCAACGGGCTACATGGACCGCAAACGCAACCTCGACGCAGCCGAAATCTACGACCAGGTTGTAGCCATCGACCGGCAGGCCAGGGAGAATTACTACGCAGCACTGTCCAACATCGTCTACATGGGCATGGGCGAACCCCTGCTTAATTATAAAAATGTCCTGGAGTCGGTGGACCGGATTACCTCGGCCGACGGTCTGGGCATGTCGCCAAAACGCATTACGGTATCGACGGCGGGCATCGCTAAAATGATTCGGCAACTCGGGGACGATGAGGTCAAATTTAACCTTGCCCTTTCGCTCCACGCGGCCAACGACACTAAGCGTAATCAGATTATGCCCATCAACGAAAGCAACACGCTGGACGCCTTGGGTGACGCACTAACGTATTTCTACCGTAAAACGGGCACCCGCGTTACGTTTGAATACATCCTGTTCTACAACTTCAACGATACCCTGCAGGATGCACAGGAGTTATGGAAGTTTACAAAGCGTGTTCCGGCTAAGGTTAATATCATTGAATACAACCCCATTGCCGAAGCCAACTTTACGAATACCGACCCACAAACGCTCGACCGATTTGCCGATTTCATGGCTGATAAAGGGGTAACCATAAACGTTCGCCGGAGTCGGGGCAAAGACATCGACGCAGCCTGTGGGCAATTGGCAGGCAAAAAGTAAAAGAAGATCCCACTTAATTACCCCTTTTAGATAAATTGTTAAGGCCCCGTAGACACGCAAAATCTTGTGCGTCTACGGGGCCTTAACAATTTGGTAATATGGCTCTGGGTTGTTTACCTTACTTTTGTGAGAATTATCGGCTTACGGATCTGCCGTTTGCCCAACCCCAGAAGACGCCCATTCCATGTTTGGATTAGAAACGGATGTTTTTATTCTTCTCTTTATCAGCCTTTTTGCT
>JAQBNX010000576.1 GCA_028288385.1 Spirosoma sp. | reverse complement strand
CGCCCATATAACGAACAAAACGGCGATTTTTCATTCGACGATCGTAACGCGCCTTACAAAGAAATTCACCCGTTTGCCTGGTACCGCCCTGACGTACTGGGCGGTAAGTCAATCATGTGGGGGCGGCAGAGCTACCGGTTCAGTGAGATGGATTTTGAATCTAACGCCCGTGATGGCTTTGGCACCGACTGGCCAATACGGTATAAAGACTTGGCTCCTTGGTACAGTTACGTCGAGCGTTTTGCGGGAATTTCAGGCAATAAAGAAGGGCTTACACAGTTGCCCGACGGTGAATTTTTGCCGCCCATGGATTTGAATTGTGTGGAACAACACGTTCGCGAGCGATTGAAAACCAAGATGAACCGCGTCCTCACCATAGGCCGAACGGCAAATCTGTCGAAAGCTAATCCGGTGCATACATCCGTGGGCCGAGCCCCGTGCCAATACCGAAACAAATGCGCCCAGGGATGTCCTTACGGCGGGTATTTCAGTACATTATCCGCTACGTTACCAGCCGCCCGCCAAACCAACCGACTCACCGTCCGGCCTGATAGTATTGTCTCCGAGGTTTTGTACGACGAGAAAAGCAAACGAGCCCAGGGCGTTCGGGTTATTGATTCCAAGACTCATCAAACCACGGAATATTACGCCCGGATCATCTTCCTGAATGCATCGGCGATGTCCACCAATTTTATTCTGCTCAACTCTGTTTCGAGTCGTTTCCCAAACGGATTTGGCAACGATAGCGGTACGTTGGGCAAATACATCATGGACCACCATTTTCAGGCGGGAGCCAATGCACAGGCTGATGGATTAGGGTTCGATGACAAATATTACTACGGTCGCCGGGCTAATGGCATTTACATTCCCCGTTATCGAAATATCGGCACCGATAAGCGGGAGTATCTGCGTGGCTTTGGATATCAGGGTGGTGCATCCCGGTCGGGCTGGCAACGGCTCATTGCTGAAGCGGGTTTTGGTGCCGATTTGAAGGAACAAGCCACTCAGCCCGGCCCGTGGAACATGGGCATTATGGGGTTCGCGGAGTGTTTACCCTACGAAGATAACCAGGTTACACTTAACCGGGATCGACTCGATAAATGGGGATTACCGACGTTAACTTTCGACGTAAGATTTCGGGAAAACGAGCATCTCATGCAAAAAGATATGATGAACGATGCCGCCGAAATGCTGGAAGCCGCTGGCCTGAAAAACATCAGTACATACAACAATCATTCGACGCCCGGCGGGGCCGTTCATGAAACGGGCGGGGTTCGTATGGGTCGCGACCCAAAGACCTCCATGCTCAATGCAAATAACCAACTCTGGACAGCTAAGAACGTATTCGTTACGGATGGAGCTTCTTTTGCGTCGATTGCCTGCCAGAATCCTTCACTCACATTTATGGCCCTTACGGCTCGTGCCGCTGATTTTGCCGTCAGTGAGCTAAAAAGAAAGAATTTATAAGCTACAAGCAGCTGACTGAATTAAAATATTTTGTCTTAACCTGCTAAGCCACTTAGCTACTAAATTGGCCAGTCAACGCAGAGCTGACCACTAGGCCCCAGGAAACACTTGCCTCACTTAGTCCTACTCCATATACCCTTACCACTGGCCACCCGTTGTCATAAAAAAACAGACAACTGTTCTCATGCCCCTCAAAAAACCAATGCCGGTTCAACCTAACCTGCCAGGCCACCCTGACTGAAGAAACCGGTAAGATCCAAGCGACTCTGAATAACACAAGCGAATTAATCGCTTTAAGCAGCAGGTTACTGATCACTTCTCGGTAGAGATGCCTTTAAAAGTAAAGGTGGTTCGGGCTAAAGGCTCTTATTTAAGGTATATAAAACTTACCGACAACCAGCTTGTCTCCTGATAAGTCCACTTCAAATAAGCGGGGATAGCGCAAAACGACCGTTACTCTCTTTATAACTGTGAATCGACATGAGCTATTTGCCATCCAACGTACGAAACAGCATACCATGACCAAAATTGGGTGAGGTGATGGGGCCTTCTCCAGTATCGAGGGACCATTGTGTCTTAGCCCCTATTAGCTGGACAGATTTTCTGAAAAGGTTGTGTCATGAATCACCTCTGCTTCCTCCCAGTTATGTTGAGGTGTTATAAAACCAATCGAACGATGAAGTTGATGATGGTTGTAATGGGAAAAAAGCTGTAACATTTCTTTGGCTTCGCAATAGCTATCAAAAACGTTTCGCTTAATCACATCATGCTGTGAAAAGCTTCGATGTACGATTTCTCCTCCGGGGTGGCTATATGTTTGAATTCTTGCTTGACTTCCGAGTTATTCCTTCGCCTGATTTTGCGCATAATTTCTGAATGTAAAAGGACTAAACTGTTTTTGCAATTTTGTCCTTTTACATTCAGGGATTAAGACAGTTAGATCAGCAGTATACATTGGTGGTTCTTTGTTCCTACAAACTTAGTAACTCTTTATTTTATCAAAGAGGCATTTTTAGACAGTCTCTTAGAACTAAAAAATAAAACAAAAAAGCGAGCTATAACAGGTGTTATGACTCGCTTTCTATTGAAACCGAAATACCTACTCGAAGTTCAGATAGAGCGTAACGGTATGTGTTGTTAGCCGATTGATGCCGATACCAGCCATGTTGGCCGTTGGTCGATAGAGGTTGACGAGGCCATGCGAGAATCGCAGCTCAGGGGCAAACTTAAAATATTCGAAAAACTGCTCAAAACCAACCCCATATTCTACCGTTAAGTCCATTGTACCGGTACTCAGCCGACTAGTGCCAATGTTTTCCTTTCGGCGAACGTTGGTCTCGACGCTGAACGCTCCCCCCGCCAGCAGATACATTCGCGAGTTATTGCGTCGATCGGATTTGTACTTCAACAACAGGGGAAAATCGAGCCAGGTTGACTCCCGGACTTCGGTTTTCGATGTGCTACCCGGATAATCGTACGTAACCTCGCGACTTAACAGCGACACAGCCGGCGTCAGCCGCAGGTCGAAGCGGTCATTCAAATAAGCGTTTATAATAAAGCCTACGCGGAAGTTACCTTTATTAGGTGAATAGATTCGGTAGGCCGAGTCGGTCGACACGAACGCCGGGCTGTAGCCAATGCTGAACCGCGATACGGGAGCGGCAAAAAAGAAACCGTAATGGATCGGGCTGTCGTCGTAGCGTTCGAGGTGCTTCACTACGTACTTGTAGTTACTCTGGGCTACAGCCTGAAAATGAATCAAGAGCAGAAAACCGGCGGCAATTACCGTTTTTGTCCAATGTAAATCGACGCGACGCCGAAGGTGAGCGGTATCCATTTAGTGTTAGTGAATCCGGCCATTTCGTAAATACGCAGGAAGTCGGGACCATCGGGAAACGCCTGGACCGACTCGGGCAGGTACGTATAGGCCGACGCATCTTTGCTCACTACGCGCCCGATGAGCGGCAGAATAGTCCGGGAGTAAAAACCGTATAGCTGTTTGAACGGAAACTGGCGGGGGTTCGAGAACTCCAGCACTACGCACGTGCCACCGGGGCGCATAACGCGGTGCATATCGGTTAAGCCTTTAAGCAGGTTCTCGAAGTTGCGCACACCAAATGCAACGATGACAGCGTCGAAATCATTGTCTGGCAGGGGCAAACCTTCTGAATCGCCCGACCGCATTTCAATGAGCTGATCGACACCACGCTTCTTCATTTTCTCACGCCCCACCGTCAGCATGCCTTCTGAGATGTCCATGCCGACGATTTTTTCGGGTTTTAGCACTAAGGCTTCCAGGGCGAAGTCGCCGGTGCCAGTGGCAATGTCCAGAATGCGTTTAGGCGGACGCGTGGCCGCCCGACTTAGCTCGCGAATGGCCCGTTTACGCCATAGGATGTCGATTCCACCGCTCAGAACGTGGTTTAGCAGATCATACTTAGGCGAAATGCTGTCAAACATTTCGGCAACCTGCTCCCGTTTGGAGGTATCTTTATCTTTGTAGGGGACGACAGCCATCTTCATTAAAAAGCGAAATTTAAACTACCTGAAGCTAAAAAGTGGTGGCTTTTTAGCTTTTTACTTTTTTCCTTTTCGCTGGTTGAGAAACTGGACGTTCAGGCGGAAAGTTTCGCCCACTCGCCCTGCCAAAAGACTGGAAGGTTGCGTTCGGCATGTTGTTTGCGTAGTTTGGCTATTGAATACGACCAAACTCTCAACATCTATGCCCATTTCGCTCCTTCCGTTCTTTCCCATTTTTCCGTTTTTGTTTCTGTCGCCCCCCGACGTACACCGCATTCACCAGCGTATCCTGACGCTCGACACCCACGCCGATGCGCCGATAATGATGCAGAAATCAGGCTTCGACGTAGGCACTACCCACGATACGAAGCAGGA
The DNA here is from genome assembly GCA_028288385.1 of Spirosoma sp. GTDB lineage: Bacteria > Bacteroidota > Bacteroidia > Cytophagales > Spirosomataceae > Spirosoma. The sequence goes on along the minus strand of JAQBNX010000576.1, from coordinate 9,669 downwards.
TGGCTCGCAGATTGACTTCCCCAGAATGAAAGCGGGTGGTATGGATGCCATGTTTTTTGCAGTATACACCTCGCAGGGACCACGCACACCCGAAGGTCATGCCGAGGCAAAACGTAATGCCTTAAACCAGTTCGATTTAATTCATCAGGCGCTTAAAAAATATCCCGATCAGGCGGAACTGGCTACCACGCCTGACGATGCGTACCGGATAGAAAAGGCTGGTAAGCGGGCTGTATTTATCGGAATGGAAAATGGTTATCCGGTGGGCAATGATTTATCGATGCTCAAAACGTATTACGATCTGGGTTGTCGCTACATTACGCTGACGCACTTCGCCAATAACCTCATCGGTGACTCGTCGACCGACCCTGACGGGCCGCTGCACGGTGGCCTGAGCGAGTTTGGCAAGAAAGTAGTACCTGAAATGAACCGGCTGGGTATCCTGATCGACGTATCGCACGTGGCCGACAAAACGTTCTATGATGCCCTTGCCCTGTCGAAAGCACCCGTTATTGCGTCGCACTCCAACGCCCGCGCCCTCTGCGACTACCCGCGTAACATGACCGACGACATGATCAGGGCGATTGCGGCCAAAGGGGGTGTTGTGCAGGTCAATTTCGTGAGTGATTATCTCAAAAAGCCATCACCCGCTTTTCAGGTTGCTAAAACCAAGTTCCGCATGGCGCGCGTGGGAAGAGTGCTGACACCCGAACAAGAGGCTCAGTTAAAAGTAGCCAGCGATTCGCTGGGTAAGGTGTTTGCGTCGGAACGTGCCAGCTTGAGCGACATTGCCAACCACATTGATCACATTGTGAAAATCACCAGCATCGACTACGTTGGTATCGGCTCCGATTTCGATGGGGGTGGGGGCGTCAACGGACTCGAAGACGTTAGCCAGATTGAAAACCTGACGGGCGAGTTGTTACGTCGTGGTTACTCTGAAAAGGACATAGCCAAAATATGGGGTGGTAATCTGCTGCGCGTGCTGGGGCAGGCGAAGGTGAAGTGAGTTTGATTAGTGCAAAACAAGCTTCATAGACTTGCTTAACTATAACTGCCGAATTAGAAAGTAGGGCATTATTACGTTGGTTGATGGAAAGAGACTGATCTTTCACTTCTCCACCCACACCGTTTTCACGTTCACGAACTCCCTCATACCGATGTCTGACAGTTCGCGGCCGAAGCCGGAGTTCTTGATGCCGCCGAATGGTAGCCGCGCGTCGGAGCGCATTAACCCGTTTACGAACACCGACCCCGCCTGAATTTGCCGTGCCAATCGGTCGGCCCGGTCCAGGTCTTGGGTCCATAATGCTGAACCCAGCCCAAAGTCCGATTGGTTCGCTAATCGAATGGCATCGGCTTCATCCCTGGCTTCGATCAGGGTTGCTAACGGTCCGAACGTTTCTTCGTCGAAAGCGACCATGCCCGGTTTGATCCGGTCGAGCAGCATAGGATGGACGTTGCAGCCGCTACGTTGCATGTTGCCTATAAGTGATCTAGCTCCTTTAGCAAGCGATGCGTGGTACTGCCGTTCGATAGAGTCGGCGAGGTCGGGTCTGGCCATAGGCCCCATCGTTATGGTTTCATCCGTTGGGTCGCCCTGTCTGATTTGGCCCATGTGATGCAGCACCAGTTCAGTAAATTGTTTTTTCACTGACTTTTCGACAATGAACCGCTTAGCCGCAATGCAACTTTGACCCGCGTTCTGCATCCGGGATTTTATGGCTGTTTCGGCAGCTTGTTCCAGATCGGCGTCAGCCAGCACGATGAGCGCGTCGGAGCCGCCCAGTTCCAGCACCGATTTCTTAATTTCGCGCCCCGCAATACTCGCCACCGACGACCCTGCCCGGCCGCTTCCGGTGAGCGTAACGGCCCGGATACGCCGGTCTTTCAGCAGATTCTCAACCGGCGCTACGTCGATAAGCAGGGATTGGAAAACACCGTTTGGCAGGTCGCATTGCCGGAATACATCTTCAATGGCCAGTGCACAGCCCATCACGTTGGGCGCGTGCTTGAGCAAACCAACGTTGCCCGCTAATAAGGCCGGAATAGCGAACCGAAAGACCTGCCAGTAAGGAAAATTCCAGGGCATAATGGCCAGCACCGGTCCCAGCGGCTGGAACGTAACAAAACTGCGGGCCGCGTCTGTTTCTATAACCTGATCGGCCAGAAAGGCGTTGGCATGGTCGGTGTAGAAAGTGCAGCTTGCCGCGCATTTTTCGATTTCGCCTTCGGCTTCTTTGCGCGTCTTGCCCATCTCGGCGGTAATTTGTTCGCCGAGTACCTGTTTGTGGGTGCTTAGGTAGTTGCCAACCTGACGCAGGTAACTCACCCGCTCGGTCAATGGTAACCTCGACCAGTCGGCGAAGGCCTGGTCGGCTTGTTTCAACTTGCGTTCAAGGACAGCGGGACCATCGGCGCGGTATGTTTTTATCCGGCGCTGCGAGTAGGGGTTAATGGACTGGAAGGACATTTGGCATTGGATGATGATTTAGGTCATCCAGTAACTAAACAATTCTGCCTTACTGTTGGCATGAAAAACTAAAAAGTCTCTGAATATTTCACAGTAATTTGCTGATGGCTCTTTCAACGTTTACTCTTCTGCATCGAGCGCGTTGGTGAGCAGCACAAGGGTATCGATAACCTGCTCCATGCGTTCGTATCCGGCAATGGCATCTAACTTGTCACGTCCTTCCTGCATACAGTTCTTTAGGGCTACAAAGAGGTCCTTACCCCGGTCGTTCAGGAAAATAACACTCGACCGCGAGTCGTTTGGGTTCTTTTGCGTAAAAATGTAGCCTTCCTGTTCGAGCAGACCGACAATTTTACTCATCATCTGCTTTGTCACGCAAGCCCGAGTGGCCAGTTCGTTATTAGTGGTGCCTGTTTCTTCGATGTTTGCCAGAAACATCAGGTAACTCATCTTGAAATCGCTGTAACCAAGCGCGTGCAGCCGTGGCTCAACAAAATTATCCATGTATCGCTTGAGCCGCCAGATTAATCGGCCTATTGAGCGCCCACGAATGATTCTGAATTCGTTAAAATCGAAGGACTTATTGTCTTTTTCCACGATTAGACATCTTAATTAACATTTACCGAAACAATTTGCCGCTAACTTTTGTACAAATATAGTCAACCTGATTGACTTAATAGGTGGCCTAGTTTGCTTTTGTTAGCCTGCTTCAACACACCCGCATTACGTAATTTTTACACCATCACGATAAGGCATCGGTTTTTCTCTTACTACTCTAATCTACACATACTACTTCGTTAATCTGATTTATTTATGACTACGGATACATTAACTCCTGTTGAAGAAAAAAGCACGGTGCAGACCTATTTGCCCCGTCTTATCATTGCCCTCGTCCTGCTGGTAGGTGGCTATTATGGTTACCAGGCCTATCGCCACAGCCAGCAATATGAATCGACCGATAATGCGCAGATCGAAGGAAATTCTGTGCCGGTACTGGCTCGCGTAGCCGGTTATGTTCAGTCGGTCAACGTAGATGATTATGCGACGGTCAAACGCGGTCAGCTCCTGGTCACCATCGACCCACAGGAGTATGATGTGGCATTGGCGCAGGCTGAGGCAGATTACCAGCAGTCGCAGGCCGACCTTGCCACCGCCCGAGCTGATCTGCAAACCGCGCAGGCCAGTGTGCGTAACGTAACACAGAATGCCCGCGTGGCGCAGTCCACCGCACAGGTACAGGCCGCCCGTCGCGATAAAGCCCGGCAGGATCTCCAGCGAGACCAGAATCTGTATAAGGAGCAGTCTCTGACGCGCAAGCAACTCGAAGATACGCAGAATAACGTGGAAGTGCAGGGCCGACAGTACGAAGCCAACGTAGAGCAGATTACGCTGGCTAAAACGTCGCAGGGTGTGGCGCAGGCAGGTATTGCCCGGGCACTGGCCAACATTCAAAAGATTCAGGCAGTACTCAAAGTGAAGCAGGCAGCCATTGATAATGCTAAACTGCGGCAGGGGTATGCCCGGTTGGCGGCCCCTATCGCGGGCAAGATCGGCCGCAAGAACGTAGTGGTTGGCCAGTATGTGCAGCCCGGTCAGAACCTGTTCACGATTGTGGCCGATTCGACTTTCTGGGTCGTGGCTAACTTCAAGGAAACCCAGTTGGAGCACATGCAGGTCGGCCAGCCGGTCAATATATCGCTTGATGCTTATCCAGACCTCGACATAAAAGGCCGTATCGCTTCACTTTCCGACGCGACCGGTGCGCGCTTTGCCCTGCTGCCTGCTGATAATGCCTCGGGCAACTTTGTAAAGGTAACGCAGCGGCTGCCCGTGAAGATTGAGATTGTGAACCCCGAAAAATACAGGAAGGAACTACGCGCAGGGTTGAGCGTAGATGCCGAAGTGCGGGTAGCCAATTAAACAGGAGCAAAACTATGGCAACTCAAACGTTGACCCTTCCGGCACAGCAGGCTTTGCCGACGGGCTTTAAGCGATGGATTATTGTCCTGACGGCCATATCAGCGGCCATCGTCGAACTAATTGACACGTCCATTGTAAACGTTGGCCTGACAGATGTTGCGGGTAACCTCGGCGTAACTATCGAAGACGTATCGTGGGTTGTTACGTCCTACGCCATTGCCAACGTGATTGTTATTCCAATGACGGGGTTTCTGCAGCGGTACTTCGGGCGTAAAAATTATTACGTCGGTTCCATCATTCTGTTTACCGTGTCGTCCTACGGTTGCGGTTTTGCTACCAATCTGGAAACCCTGATTCTGTTTCGGTTTTTACAGGGTATTGGTGGCGGAGCGTTGCTATCGACGTCGCAGGGGTTGATTTTCGATGCGTTTCCGCAGTCGCAACGGCCGCTGGCATCGGCTCTGTTTGGCATGGGTATCGTGTTTGGTCCTACCATTGGTCCCACGCTCGGTGGCTACATCATTGACAATTACCACTGGAGCTGGATGTTTTACATCAACGTACCGATTGGGATTCTGGCCGCTTTTCTGAGCATTACGTACATCGACAAAAAGGCTGACGAGCATAACATTGACCGGGGGAGCATTCGCATTGACCAGCTTGGTATTCTCTTGCTAGCCGTGGGCGTCGGCAGTTTGCAGTATGTGCTGGAGCGGGGTGAGTCGGACGACTGGTTCGACGATCGAATCATACGGTATCTGACAGTAGCGGCCGCAATTGCCATTCCCCTTTTTATCTGGTGGGAGTTGCGAGGTACCCGGCAGCCGGTTGTAGATTTACGGGTTCTCAAAAACAGGAACCTGTCGATCGGCTCATTGCTGATGGTCATTGTGGGCTATGGGCTGTTTACGTCAGTATTGCTTTATCCCCTGTTTGCCCAGCGGGCGATAGGTATGACGGCTACCCAGACCGGATTACTCCTGATTCCGGGTGGGCTCGTTACGCTGCCCATGTTTGCCCTATCGGGCCGGCTGCTGGCCAAAGGAGTTTCGCCCAGGCTTATTGTGAGTATTGGCTACGTTGCCTTTGCCAGTTTCTGCTTCATCATGTCCACCTATAATCTGGACGCATCGAACGGAGATTTTATTACGGCACTCATTATCCGTGGTGTTGGCCTGGCTTTTGTCAACGTACCCCTGATTAACCAGTCGGTCTCGACACTGGAGCCAAGTCAGTTTCCTACGGGCATCGCCATCGTCAACATGATGCGGCAACTGGGTGGAGCCTTCGGCGTAGCCATCACCAACACCTATGTAACGCAGCGAATGGCCCTCCACCGCAACGACCTGATCTCGAACCTGCAACCGGGCAACCCGGCCCTGACCGAACGGCTGAACGCAATGACACAGGGGCTAATTGCTAAAGGAGTTAACTCCTTAGATGCCGTAACGGGGGCTTATAAAAGCCTTGATGGGATTATCTCAAGGCAGGCACTGATGATTTCGTACCTGGATACCTTCCGGTTGGCGGGTCTGTTTTTTGTCTTCTCGTTCCCGCTGCTGTTCCTGCTCAAAGGCAAAAAAATGGATGCAGCAGCGGCCAAAGCGGTTGCCGATGCTGCTCACTAATCCTGTTTATGTCATCCTTTAACTCGTAAGTCAACGGATGGGATAATGACTAGCCAGTTATCGGTCGGCCCAACTAATTATTTATACAATGAAATCATTTTCTCTCTTTGGTATAGTCCTGCTTCTGACCGGGGCTGTTCAGGCACAAACACAATCCGGACAAATTCCTGCCGACCTTCGGGCTCTGGTGCAGCAGGCCAATGCCAACTACCCGGTGCTGAAGCAACAGCAGCAGCAAATTCAGGCAGGCGAAGTTCGGGTGGATATTGCCCGCACGGCCCTGCGCCCCAACGTAAATCTGAATGGCAGTTATACCTATATTACGCCTGTGCCTCAATTTGCCTTGCCGGTAAACGGACGGGACGTAGTGGCCAAGCTTGCCCCGAACAACAACCTCAACGGCAACGTATCGGTGGGGCAGACAATCTACGATTTTGGCCGGACCGACGCGGCTATCCGGCAGGCCACCGATAATGTGCAGGTGCTGCGCCGGAGTTTAGAGATCACGCAGCAGAATCTGGCCTATCAGGTGGCCGCTGCCTACTACGGTGTTGGTTTTTTGCAGCGGGGGCTAATTGTGCAGGATTCAGTCATTAAAACAGCCGGTGCCAACGTACGTCTGCTCAGCACACGCCTGCAAAACGGCGATGCCCTTGAATACGACGTCCTGACGCAGGCCGTCCGGGTTAAGACAGCCCAAAATCGCCGGATTGAGATTCAAAACCAGTTAGAGAAACAACTGGCACTTCTGACATTCCTGACCGGGAACCCAACCCCAGACGTCAGTCAGGCTGTTAATCAATTTAGCCTGACCGTAACGGGTAACGTAGCGGTGCAGCCCTACAGCCTCAATGGCGACCTGACATCCGTGCTGGCCAGTAATAAGGAGGTGCAACTGGCGCAGGATCGCCTACGCTCTGCCGAAACCGATATTCTGGTAAGCAGCCGGACGGGTAAACCAACAATTGCGTTTAATGGCAATGCTGGTTACAAAAACGGCTATCCGCTCAACGTTGACCAGCTACGCGCCAATATGGCGGCTGGGGTAGCCCTTGTGGTGCCGCTCTATGCGGGTAAACGCTATCAATTACAAAATCAGGCCGCCCAACTCAATCTAAACGCCAGTCGTTACGCCGTTGAAACGGCCAGCGCACAGTTACGACAGAGCATTGCTCAGTTAAACGCCGACATCAGCAGTAATCAGGCACGCTTAAGTAATTTGGAAACCCAGGTGCTGCAAGCCCGCAAAGCACTTCAAATTGCCAACGCGCGACTGCGGAACGGCGTTATCACGAACGTAGAACTCCAGGCCGCTGAAACAGGCGTTGAAGAGGCCGAATTAGGCCGGCTCAATTTTCAGTATCAGTTGTTGCTCAACCAGTTGGAGTTAAAACGGTTATTGGGAGAGAGCCTCTAAAAGACTTTATGAGTAAAAGCAGACGTAATGGCTGAAGGAGTCAACCCATGAAGGGTATATAGCTTATCTACCAGCCTTTACGTCTGTTTAAAATTCCATCGCCACCAGCGCATTGCCGCGCAGCACAGGCACTACGTCGTAAAGGTCATGCTGAAGACAGTACGTAATGTCTTTCTGGATGCCTAACCGCTGCAATCGTTTGATGTGTGAGGAATTGGCCAAATAAGCAGGCAGGTTTTCTTTGCCCTGTTCATAGAGCCGCCAGGCCATGATGGCACTGTCTTCGGCCATGGCGTAGCTGTCTTTCAGCCGCTCAACCAGCGCTCCGGCAAACAAGGTATCTTCCAGGTTGACGCGACCTTTCCAGCCTGCACACAGGACCATTACATCATAGCGCTCGGTTTTCAGGCAGCGCACAATAGCCTCTAAGTTCAGGAATGACCCAACCAGCACTTTCACCGCCTGGCGTGAGCGCGTAATAGCCAGCGTTCCGTTGGTGGTGGTCATGGCCACGTTGGCGCCCCGAATCTGTTCATTCATGTAGGTAAACGGCGAGTTGTCCAGTTCGAACCCATCGACCCGGCGGGCATTGCGCTCAGCAGCGGCTAAGTAACCGCGTTCCTGCCAGTCGCGGCATTCATCAATAGTAGCCACAGGCACGATGGTATTAACGCCGTGGGCGAAAGCCGTAACCATGCAGGACGTAGCACGAAATACATCCGCTACAACTACAATGGTGTTTTCGACCTGGTGAAGGTGCAATAAATCGGGGGTTAAGCAAACGTCGATTTGTTTCATTAGGAGGAGAGCACAAATGAGACGGATGGAGCAAATAGACCCGGATAAACACATAAGTGTCAATCCGCTCCATTCGTCCCATCCAGGTACCAGTAATTTATTTTTTTACGAAGGGTAATTTTACTACCTGGGCTTTTAGAAGCTTGTCGCGCACTTTCACCCATAGTTGAGAACCAGGCTTGCTGACTGACGCAGGTACGTAGCCGAGGCCAATGCCTTTGCCGAGCGTGGGCGACTGAGTGCCGGATGTTACCTCGCCTAGTTTATGGCCGTCGGCGTTGGTCAGTTCGTAGTGCCCGCGGGGGATGCCCCGGTCAATCATCTCGAATCCTATGAGTTTGCGCGCAATACCCTGCTCTTTCTCTTGTTTCAGGACGTCGGCGTCAATGAAGTCGTGCGTAAATTTAGTAACCCAACCCAGTCCTGCTTCCATCGGTGAGGTGTCGTCGGTGATGTCGTTGCCGTAGAGGTTATAGCCCATTTCGAGCCGTAACGTATCACGGGCACCCAGACCAATCGGCTTAATACCGTAGGGCTTGCCGGCTTCCATGATAGCGTTCCAGACACCCTCCGCCTGGTGATTGGATACATAGATCTCGAAACCACCCGCGCCCGTATAGCCCGTTGCCGACACGATGACGTTGGCATAACCGGCAAAATCTGTCTTCTCGAAGGTGTAGTACGTCATTTCGAGGTCAGCGGGCGTGAGCGTTTCCAGCGCCTTAGCCGCCATCGGTCCCTGCACAGCAAACAAACACATGCCGTCCGAAATGTTGACCATCTGCACGTCATAATCAGGGGCATACTGACTAATCCAGGTCCAGTCTTTATCGATGTTGGATGCGTTGACAACGAGCATATACTCTACCTCACTGATGCGGTAGACCAGCAGATCATCAACGATGCCACCCCGGCCATTGGGCAGGTAGCTATACTGCACTTTACCGTCGAAGAGGGTGCTGGCGTCGTTGGCCGATACGCGCTGGATGAGGTCGAGTGCGCCCTCACCCTTGAGGACAAATTCGCCCATGTGCGAAACGTCGAAGATGCCGACCCCGTTGCGCACGGTGTGATGTTCGTCGAGGTCGGAGGAGTAGCGGACGGGCATGTTGTAGCCCGCAAACGGCACAATCTTGGCGCCTAACTGCTGATGAATATGTTGAAGGGGAACCTGCTTAAGCGACATTAGCGCGGGGGTTATCCGGCAAATTTACGAACGTATCACAGACTTAAGTCCCTTTTATGACGAATGCTGCCCAACAAGGGCATATCGACTATTACCTGAATGTGAAATTAATGGGAAGGTTATACTTTATGCGTACATTTTGGCCGCGTTGACTGCCGGGTTTCCACCGCCCACTCATCAATTTTACCACGCGCATGGCTTCCTGATCTAGGTCGGGGTTAACCCCTTTATTACTTCATAGTCAGAC
>JAQBNX010000555.1 GCA_028288385.1 Spirosoma sp. | reverse complement strand
TCGGGTGACCAGTGAGGTTCGCGGTCATCGTAGGGTCCGGACGTCAGTTGCTGCCGTTGTGAACCATCCTTGCGGACCATCCAAATGTGGTAGTTGCCATCCCAGAATGAATGAAAAACAATCCAGTTTCCATCGGGCGACCAGGCTGGCTGGTGGCAGTCACCTAAGGCATCCGTTACGGGTCTGGCAGCTCCACCATTAATGGGCAGGGTCCAGGTGGTGCCTTGCAGGTCGATGGCGATGGTTTTGCGGTCCGGCGAAAGAGCCGCCGCCATGTTCGTGCCTTCGGTGACGGTTATTTTCAGCGAATCGGTGGCTACCTGCTCCGCTCGCAACGCTATGGTGCCCGTTAGCTGTAAGAGCAGGCAAAGCGCCATTATATACGGCCAGTATTGGAGTCGGTTGAAATTTAATTGTCCAGTGGATGAGGTCATTGGTAGATAAATAAATTTAAAAGTCGCAAAAGCAGTTGTCCTGGGTATTCAATGGTACCCGCACGATCAGGTGATTCCAAGATAAGTCAGGTAGGAGGGAGGTAGCCGTTAAAAGGCCTTTTAGACCTTATTCCCCTTTTTCACGATTATTCCCATCTTTTCTTCCCAAGCGCCGGTGTCAAGTGTAAACCGGGAGCAGACAACGCTGAATAAGGTTTTCTTTATCACAGGAACCCTGCTGGGGTTTCTAGTAGGAACGGGCCTTCTGGTGTGGGCTCGACGCTAAAAAGTGGGTATCTTTCCTTGCCATGATGCTCTACGAATTCAATCGCTTATCGGAAACTGATCAACTAGGCGCCGTCTGGGAGCAGAGCAACTTTGTGGTCACCCGTCGATAGGGCCCCTATCTGCTGAATCTCTATGCCATCGATGCCTTTTGGGCGAGGTTCGCTACCATCCGGGCCAGAATCAGATTACAGGGTGTCGGGCCTTTCGGAGCACCAATGCCCTGGAGCCGTACCTTTCTCTGTTCACGCTGCCCGATTTCTTAAGCTGTGGTCCAGACTCAACTTCGTAGGTGAACATCCCGGTTGTTCACCTTTTGTATCGAAACGCTGTCTTGTCCTGACAAAACGAAGGGACGTTTAGATGAACGGTTTTAAGTATGACTCGTGCTGGAACGTGTTGTTAGTAATGTGAGTGATTGTAGTTGCCAGCTGGACACTCCTAATGGTTTGTTTCGCCAGGCACCTCCGGGTAACCGGGCTCATCCAGAAATTGGGCTGACACGCTATCGCCCAGGTGCTTCCAGTCCTGTAAAATCCAGACTACCTTTTTGTCGGGTGTAACTTCGATTGCCTGCGGTAGGCCCGGGTCACAGAACCGCGTAAATATCACCGTATTGCCATTGGATAACCGTTCGCAGGTCTGAGTGGCGGTTATTCTGCCCGCAGTGGGGGCTAGCCTATCGAGTTGATCCTGAAGCTCGGCAATGGATACCTGCCAGACAACCTCACCCGCCCGGTTTATCTCTACCGTGGTCATCGCATTTTCCCGCTGGAACAGGTAGTTGCCATTTTTAAGCGGAACCCCGCCCCACATAGACCCCGGATCGTGCGTCCAGATCAGGTTGAAATCTTTGTCATATTCATAGAAGGTGTGGCTTCCCAGGGTGCCAGCCACGTAGGTACCTTTACTGGTCAGGCGGAACCGGCGGCACTGACCGTGGGGACCTTTGCCCAACCCACTTAACTCTTTTTCAAGCTCGTATTTGCCGGTGACTTTGTTATACAACTTGACCATGGCTACATCGCTCTGATTCTGCAGAAAAAGCACTTTATCAATGCCAATGGGCTGGCACGTATGGATTTCAGTGCCTTTGGGGCTGTCATAACGCCACACAATCTCTTTTTTGGGCGTTATTTCCTCGATGTATTTCATGTGCGCATGGAGGATGTTTCCGTTGGAAAGCAGCCAGATTTCATCGTCTTCCCAATCGTTTTCGGTATCGTAGTGCCAGGCCAGTTTGCCGTCAATGACCAGGCAGATGCGCCGGTGATTTTCGCCAATGTAGATAAAGTTGTGCCGACCCAGCTGCCCGCCAATCAGGTCTGGTACGAGGGTTACGTCCGCACAGGTGGGCGTGGGGGGCGATTCGTGTGGCCCCCGCTCCGGAATGCTGGGGTCAGTAAACAGGTGAAGGATGTTGCGAAGGGGGTAGAGGGATTTCATTTTAGCCTCGATTCGTAGCCCCTTGCCAGCTGAAACAGTCTGCTTGAGGGTAGTGAAGTTGTTCTTCGCAAACGTCAGCACGTAGTCGTTGGGCTTGGCCGATTTTTTGGCCGGTATTTCAAGGGTAAAAATACCCTGGGCATTGGAGCGGGTGGTGACCCCACCGGCCGAAACGCGGACCGAGTCGATCAGCATGCCATTCACCGCATCGGAAACCACCCCTGTAACGACCGTTTTTCGGCGGTCATTAAGTCCCTGCGCCCGGCTTATAGTAGTGTACATGGTGATGATTAGAAAGACCAGGATGGTCAACCAACCCGTGTTAGTGGAACAGCGACGCGGAGTGCAGCCAAAAAAATTCGTCATCAGTTAAGTCAGGTAGTACGATGGGCAGGTAAATCAGGGTGGTACGATCCGGTTCAACCTATTTTATTTTTATTCCGATACCGGCTTAGCGTTTCGCGGGTTATACCCAAATAACTGGCGATGTATTGCAGGGGAACCCGTTTGAATATTTTGGGATGCTCGTCAATTAACGACCGAAACCTGACTTCGGGTGGGTCTTTTAAAAAGGATGCTTCCCGCTTTTCGGCCCGGATAAACTGATCCTGGGCAATAATCCGCCCCAGCTTCTGCCAGGCCGGATACTGATCGTAGAGCCACAGTACGTCATCGTAGAAGAGTTCAATCAACTGGGTGTCCTCCAGCGCTTCGATGTACAGCGAAGATGGTTCCTGAGCGAAAAAACCGGCAAATGAACCGATGAGGCCATTTTCAAAAATAAACTCCTTGCAAACATGCCGATCTTCGAGTTGATAGTAAGAGCGGACAGAGCCTTTTTCAATAAAGGCGATGCTAGCGCACGGATCCCCTTCTTTCAAAAAATAGTCTCCCTTTTTCAGAAGTCGAGTGTGGAGCACTTTTTCTAAGGCTGCCTTCTCTTCGACCGACGGTTTGATGAGCCGTTCGATGTTAAACAGGACACGCATGCGGATTGGTCAATAGCCGTCCTAAATGTCCACCGTCACCCGGTATAATCCAAGTCTCAGAGTAAAAATTGTTTCACTGGCGTCCTGAACGCTTAACACGCCTGTCAGACCGGTAGAAGGCATCGGTTTTGCTAAAACTACAGACCTTCTCGATTCAGTCAATCAACCTGTTACGTGATGGATAAACTGGTTCGTGCACTTGTTTTTGTGATTTGAATCAAATGGGTGAGGCCCTGCCGCGCCTTTACTTTGCAGTAACAAAAACAAAAGAAACATGAACAACACAAATCAATTGAGCCCCGAAACACCCGAGCAGCTTATCGTGCTGACCGACCTGCTTACCCTGCTGGTACCCAGCGCTTCTACCCAAGGCAAGTATGCGATCTGGGAAGACAGGGTGACGCCCCTGGCTGGCCCACCGCCCCATGCACATCCCGACGAAGAAGTGTTCTACGTGATAGACGGCCAGTTTGAATTTATCCTCCATGATCCGGCTCATCCAATTGCGGCCCGCGCGGGAGCCCTTATCCGGATACCCAGTCAGGCTCTGCATACGTATAAGAACGTGGGCACTACGCCCGGTAAGCTGCTGACCCTGGCTATGCCGGGTAAATTAGAAGGCTATTTCCGGGCCGTTGGCAAGCCGGTACAATCGGACCAGGACATACCAGACCTGACGAAGGTACCCGATTTTGCTACGCTCGACATCACGAACTTCATTGGCTTAGCGCCCCAGCACGAGGTAACGTTTTACCTGCCTCAGATGGCTTCCTAACGCAAGTAATAGCCCCAAACCTTCCCTTGCCCTTATGTACGCGACTTCAGGTCCCAGCTTGCAGACCAATCCCTTTCTGACTACTTTCAAGCCAGCCAAAACAAAACAGGTGGTCATCGTCGAAAAATCAAAAACGAAGCCGGCGAGGTCTACGCCGTGCTAAGCTACGAGCCCAATAAAAATTACCTGCTGATGAAGTGGGTAGGCTATTCGTCGGAAGACGAGGTGAAGCGGGCGTCCCTGAAGATGGTAGCCTGGCAAAAGGGCGAAGGGGTCCGAAAGAACTGCCGGGTACATGTCCACGACACCAAGGAGATCGAAGGGGCCTGGATTGGAGTGGTGGACTGGATTAACAACGAGATGTTTCCCCGCTGCTACCAGGCCGGATTGCGTTACAACCTTAGTGTCACCTCACCTGATCTGTTTTCGAAGCTTTCGTCGGTTGCCTTGCAGCAACAACAATCCTGGCAGGTGAAGACGCTGCTCTTCGGGACGATGGGGCAGGCCGAACTCTGGATTGGTCAGTACGCTACATCCCTGTAATTCTTCCAATTCGTTGAATGGCTATTGTCTGGCACGAACGGGCTGGCCGGGACACCTATGCCCTGTTTATACTCCAAAACAACACTGTATTATGAACACCAACAAAATCCTTCTTCAAGGGGGCTGCGTCGTCACCATGGATGAGCAGTTCACTGTCGTTAAACATGCCGATGTGCTCATTACCGGCGAGCGGATTACGGCGATTCAGCCAGGCATCAACGCCGATGACTGCGAGGTTATTGACGCCAGCCAGCACATCGTGATGCCTGGCGTCATCGACACCCATCGGCACGTTTGGGAAAGTGTCGTGCGCGGCAGGGCCGGTGACTACTCGCTGATGGAATACCTACAGCACGTACTGGGACCCCTGGCCGCTTCATTCCGGGCACAGGATGTATACACGGCAAATCTGATGGGAGCGCTCGAAGCCCTCAATGCCGGCATCACTACGCTGTTCGACTGGTCGCACATCATGAACACGCCCGACCATGCCGACAGCGCCATTGCCGGGCTGAAGGACTCGGGCATCCGGGCCGTTTTTGGTTACGGAACCCCCGGCACCTCGGTCTGGGACTGGTTCTACGAAAGCCGACTGACGCACCCCACCGACATTGAGCGCATCTGCCGCCAGCATTTCAGCTCCGCCGATCAGCTAGTGACCCCAGCGCTGGCCATCCGGGGACCTGAATATTCGGCGTTCGATGTAACTGTGCAGGACATTACCCTGGCGCGACGGCTGAATCTACCCATTTCCATGCACATTGGGTGCGGAACGTTTGCCGCCAAGTATCAGGCGGTGCCGCAATTAGCTCAGGGCGGGCTATTGGGTCCTGATATGAACATGGCCCACGGCAATTACCTGACCGAGGCCGACTTTAAACACCTGGCCGATCAGGGCTGCTCGGTGTCCATCACGCCCGAAGTCGAAATGCAGATGGGCTTAGGCTTTCCAGCAACGGGCAGGGCCATCGCGGGCGGCTTAGCCCCGTCGTTGGGCGTCGATGTCGTATCGGGCGTCAGCGGGGAGTTGTTTACCCAGATACGAATGGCACTCCAAACCGAACGGGCGCTGGTCAACGACCAGGAGCTACGTCACGGCGAGATGCCGCAACGGGTGTCACTGACGATGGCTGATGCGCTGAAGTGGGCGACGATCAACGGGGCTAAAGCCTTACACCTGGACCGAAAAACGGGCTCATTAGCGCCGGGTAAACAGGCGGATTTGCTAATGTTGAGTACTGATGCACTAAACCTCTCGCCAGTGGGTGATCCGATAGCGGCTATTGTATCGCAGGCCAATGTTGCCAATATTGATTCGGTGTTTGTAGCGGGAAAAGCCGTCAAACGCAAGGGGCAGCTACTCTACCCGCACCTGTCGAGCCTACGGCAACAAGCGACCCGAACATCGGGCTATCTGGTGGAAAAGGCGCTGATGACCAGTCTGGCGTCGGTTTAGTCGGTCAAGATCGTTGCCCCGTAGCTATCGGGCACAAGCGCCAATGTACACTGGTAATTCATCTCCCGCTTTTACCCGTTGGTCATTCTAACCGGCAATTCATGCTTTACGTCGATTCGCCAGTTATCTCAGATTCTAGAATTTGACGAATTAAACGGACCTGCTTTATTCTATCAGGCTTTCAATCGCTTATTAACCCACTACAATGAACACCAAGACGATCAATCCCTGGCAATGGCAGGACAGCACAGGCCGTAGAAATTACCCAGAATCAGGGAACATTGTACTGCTCAGGGCAGACCGCGATGGATGCTGATGGCAGACCTGTAGGCGGCAGCATGGTCCAACAACTGCAACTGAGTATCCAGAATATGGAAACCGTAATTCGGCAGGCGGGCTATGACCCAGCCAACATTGTCCGGCTTACCTTTTACACGACCTCTATGCCGGACTTCTTTAGAGCATACCCTAGCGTGGTATCCTGGTTCCAGGGCCACCAACTGACTCCCTCCAGCACGTTGGTTCAGGTAGTGGCACTGGCCTACCCAGAACTGAGCGTCGAAATCGAAGCGACCGTAGTCCGTTAACAGGCACTCCTCTTTTTTAATCGTCAATGCTGGCTCTAGCGGTTTCTTGTTTAGACCAACGTATAGAGTCAGCGTTAGCCAACCTTACCACAACTCTTTTCGCTCATGAAATTACTTAAATACTTCTTTCTGGTAGCCAGTCTGATTAGTCTGGCCGCCTGCTCCAAATCGGATAGTGAAGCCATTACCCCTGACAACACTACTCCAATAGAGGGGTATGTGTCCGGCCGGGTCGTCGATTGGCAAAAAAACAGTCTGCTCCGGCACCGCAGTGGCCGGTACAGCCGCTGGCCGCTAAGCGGTGCGGCCCCACCCCGGTCACAAACTCACGCCCATCGCTGAAAATGAAACGTTGATTCATGATCCGGTCGCCGACGGTCCCGCTCCGGCGTACCGGCCGCCGCGGTGCGAATGACAATTTGAGCATGAGGGGTGCTAAGATTGACGCAATGGGTTGAGGTCCGGCGAGCGGCTTGGAAAAACGGGCGTTCATTGAGATGTTTCTTTACGGTTCATAATCGCCCTGGTGCCAGATACACCCCAATGTATAGAAAGAGTGGATAGCCTATTAATCCAAAACAATCCGCTCAGGCACCTGGTCAAGTTCGTAATACTGGTGACTGACTTGGCCTCCAGATACCTTCACGATCCGAAAGCCTGACGGATCGTTTCCCAGCGGCTTTCCTACCGGCCCGGTGGTGACCATTTCCATGTCGCCCGATTTACCGAAGGCGTTGCGGTGGTAGTGCCCGGCAAATATGTGGCTGACC
>JAQBNX010000527.1 GCA_028288385.1 Spirosoma sp. | reverse complement strand
GGGGCGCATGGCGGGGCGTATTTAAAAACTGGCGGGCAAAAAGCAGAACACAAGTCAACAGCACGAAAAAAACATAGCTAACGTAGCGGGGAAAATCAGGCGCCAGGTCATCGAAGATAAACTCGTTGAGATATCCCTGAAAGTCGGTTGTCAGCAGGCTCGCTAATACATACAGCACGTAGTATAAATAAACCCGATCGCGGATGACCAACAGCAGACAGAAATTGTACAACGCCATGGCGACCAGTATGCCAAAAAACAACCCGGCGAGCACATCTTTTGGGTGACTTTCCTCGGCTACCTGCTGCGCGGTAACAAACCGAAGCGGAATAACCAGCGGCATCAGATTCTGAATCCGCAAATAAATTGTTGCCGTATCACCGGGGGGTGCATCTGCCGCAAATACCCGGAAGTAAGGCAGATTGTGGCGAAGGTCTTTTTGATGGGCGGGAAAGAACAGCCCGCTTTGCTGCATCTGTACTGCCCCAGTCCTGGCCGAAACGCCGAAGAAACGAATGTTCTCGATTAGGTGATTCGATGATTCAAGCAACCACACATCGGGGTTTGAGGCCTGAACACGCAGCCGTAGCCAGACGGCCGCTTCGGAAGAACCAAAATTGGGTACTCGCAAATCATTCGGCCTGAACTGCCCGGCCTGGTCGGCCTGCCGAGCGTGGTCGATCGAGGCTGTTGCCGACTGGTCGATCCAAACACCTATTTCGGTTCGTGGAGTAAACACCTGATGTGCAGGAGACAACTGCACAACGGCTTGCCCAGCCGCCATCAGCCAACTCAGCCACAAGCCAGCCGTCAGGCTAATTCGATTCGGGCATTTCATACCCGTAACCTACAAAATTCTGTACAAATACCTTAACCTCAGTTCGTTAATGTGTTAACGGTCGACGCGGTCCTCAGACTTCTGCCAGCAGCCACTGTGCAATCATGAAATAGACGCCGATGCCGATCAGGTCGTTGGCGGTGGTGATGAACGGCCCCGATGCCACGGCTGGGTTAATGCCAATGCGGTTGAGTACTAAGGGGGTTACGGTTCCCATGAACGATGCCAGCAAGACAACCGCTAATAGCGATGCTGCTACCACAAAAAACAAACGTGGCTCACCAATGATAAACGTGTACGCTCCGGCAATCAGCCCCACTACCAAGCCGTTGATGATGGCGACCAGCAGCGTGCGCAGCAGTCGTCGGCCCAGCGTCGTGCTCAAACCCGAAGTGTCGGCCAGGCTTTGCAGAATAAGCGAGGAAGTTTGAATGCCTACGTTTCCACCCGTGGAACCAATAATGGGGATAAACGCAGCCAGGGCCGCAATCTTACCCAATTCGCTTTGAAAACCATTGATGACCGTTGCCGCCAGCAAACTACCCACTGCCCCTGCCACGAGCCAGGGTAACTGCACCCTGGAACGTTGCCAGATACTATCGTCTTCCTCCACCTCGCCCGATAAACCCGAAATAACCTGAATATCTTCTTCGGCTTGTTCCGTAATAACGTCCACGACATCGTCAATCGTGATCCGGCCCAATAGGCGCTGCTGCACATTCACGACGGGTACGGCGTCTAAGTCGTATTTCTGCATAACCTCGGCTACCTCGGCAACCGGACGGTAGGTTTCAACGAAGACAATGTCCTCATCGTAGATGTCGGCGATTTGAGCAGTTTTTCTGGCCAGCACAATCTTTTTGAGTGATACCAGTCCGAGCAATTTTCCCGAGTCATCGACAACGTAAATAGCATAAACATTCTCAACGTTTTCGGCCTGCTGACGAATCTCTTCAATACAGGCATTGACGGTCAGATTAACGTTAATTTTGATCAACTCTTTCTGCATCAGGCTACCCGCCACTCCATCTTCATAATGGAGCAGGTCCAAAATGAACCGAGCCTGTTCGCGGTCTTCCAGCAACCCAATTACTTCCTCCCGAACCTGGATGGGTTGTTCGTTTAGTATGTCCACCGCATCGTCGGAGTCCATTAGGTTAATGAACGGTGCAAGTTCTGCCGACGTAAAAGTTTTAAGCAAACGTGGTCGGTCATTGGGATCAAGGTTGGCCAGAATTTCCGCGCCAACCGGTTTATCCAACAGACCCAGCAAATACCGCGCTGGTTCGGGGTCCAGTTCAAACAGTATGCCTGAAATGTCGGCTGGAAACAACTCCTCCAATTCGGCTCTTAGCAGGGGATCATTGCCTGCATCAATGGCCGACTGAAGGTGCTCCAGGTAATCTTTGGTCAGTTCGAAGGTCACGCGTTCCTAGTGATAAGTTTTGAGCGGTGCGCGATGAGATGAGGCTGTTCGTCGCTCATAGCTCAATATCGCCCGGTGGCCCGGTCATGGCTAGCGTTAGGGTCACAAACTCACCCACACTTAACTGCTCAGCCCGTTTGTCCATAAATGGACTATCGAGGGCGGCTTCGGGTGGGTTAAGCGGTTTGAGCGCGTTGCGCAGAGTTTTTCGGCGCTGCCCAAAACCGTGCTTAACCACCTGCGTGAACTTACGCTCATCGCAGCCGAGGTCGGTTTTGTTGTTACGTCGGCATGACAAAACCCCAGAATGCACCTTGGGAGGAGGATTAAATACGTCCGGGTCAACGGTAAACTCATACCGGACATCGTACCACGCCTGCATAAAAACGCTCAGGATGCCATAGTCCTTATTGCCCGGTGCCGACGCAATCCGCTGTGCTACTTCGCGCTGAAACATACCGACAACTTCGGGCACCCGGTCGCGCATGTCGAGCACCTTAAAAAGAATCTGGCTCGATATATTATACGGAAAGTTGCCAATTACGGCGAAGTTGCTGGTGGAACCGGGTTGCTTGGCGGGCAGCAGATCGGGGCGAATGTTCAGAAAATCGGCAGCCAGAATGCGTCCCTCCAGTGCTGGAAAATGCAGCTTGAGGTAATCGACCGACTCGCGATCGATTTCGATGACGTAAGTATTGAAAGCAGGATTTTTAAGCAGAAACTGGGTTAAAACGCCGGTTCCGGGTCCGATTTCCAACACTTCTTTATAGGATTCGCCCGATCCAACATGTCCTGTCAGCAGACCAGCAATGCGTTGCGCAATGTCCAGGTCTTTCAGGAAATGCTGACCGAGTTCTTTTTTGGGTTTGACGTACACAGTGTCGGGCGGTTTGACCGCCGAAGCGGTTGGTTTGAAACCCCATTGAGGTCTGTGCAAAGGTACGGGGCTCCCTGAATATATGACAGCCTTCCCGCAGTTGTATTCATTTGAATAGCCTGGTGGCATTTGGGTTCGTTCCCTGGTTCAGGCAGTAAGTTGTTCTTTCCTGCGAATCTTTAAGTTTTAATGAGATGCT
>JAQBNX010000501.1 GCA_028288385.1 Spirosoma sp. | reverse complement strand
ATCAGCATCGACTTGGCGACTCGATTCGGATGGTTGGCATATTGACCGGCGACACCAAAAAAGCAGCCCTTGCGGAAGCTGATTTGTTCGTTCTTCCATCGTATTCAGAAGGGTTTTCGATGGCGGTGCTGGAAGCGATGGCCGTTGGTACACCAGCGTTGGTATCCGATAAAGTGGGGTTCAGCGATGTAATATGTCAGCATAAAGCCGCCGAGGTCATAACTGAACTAACGCCGGATGGTGTGCGGGCGGGCTTAGAGAAACTACTGGATAGTGAGGCCCTGCGGCTACGTATCAGTCAGAACGCAACAGAACTCTTGCAGACGCATTATGACATTAACATCGTTGCTAAGCGGCTCTTAGATGCCTATGCAAACGTAGTGCGCCGATGATGGAAACGGTAACTATTGCTTAAGTAAGCTTGTTACTAGTTATTTCGGCGTATTCATCAAAACCTGTCGTGTCACTACCTTCGTCCAGTCAACCTGCCGGTCGGCTTCTGCCAGGTCAATGAAAGGAAACTCGGTGAGCAGTTGCTTTAATTTGGGCCAGCAGCCTTTTAAACCGTAGTAGGATTTGAACTGACGCGCCCGACTAAGTCCAGGAATCATGGGCTGACCGGCATCGAAGTCTCGGGGGTGGAAATACGTCATTACGTAATTAGACCGGCGCATCAGCCCTCGGATAGCGGTATACGGCAGCAGCCTGAAATACCCTCCGCCCGAAAAGATCAGATCCTGACCCATTACAGCGGCCGTATTGATGGGAAACTCCTTCAGCAACGTACCACCCACGTTTAGGTAACCCGGCTCAAACAAGGCCAGTGACGCATCGCCCCCGTGCGCCCGCCGAGCCGAAAACACAGAACAATCAACCTCAATACCCTGCTCTATCAAAATCGGAAATACCCATCGGTTGTACTCTTTAACTGAGAATCCCGGAGCTCGATATGACCTGATTTTTTTGCCGGTCAAATCTTGTAAATGCTTAATAGAACGCGACAGGTCGGCCTGGAATTCGGCGGGCGTTTGCTCATAGGCCAGTTGATGGGCGTATGAGTGTGTAGCAATTTCGTACCCTGCTGCGTCGATTCGACGGATTACGTCGGGGTGCTTGTCAGCAACCCAGCCCAGGCAAAAGAACGTAGCCCGGCTGTTGGTTTCGTCGAGTAGCTGAAAAATACGGTCCATATTCTGGTAAATCCGCGTCTCATACCGGCTCCATTCAGTTTCGGTCCGCGTTGATGCATTGTCCAGGATATGGAACCACTCTTCTATATCGAAAGTGAGTATATTCATAAATAATCGCCAGGAGATAATGGCGGTAGCAGTAGAGGCAAGGCATGACCGTTAGCCACCAACTGTTGACGCTACGCTAATCGACTGTCTTTAGTAAAAGCGTTTGCCAGCTGCTAGAAAAGCCTCCACATCGGCGCGGGTAGGGAATGAAAAATAAGTCATTTGTGAAGCATCGTTCTCAATCAGTTTGGGATTACCTGCATGAATCTTATCAATAGCCTCCAGTATGGCATCCATACCCATTTTCTTCGTGACATCAATTAGCTCGGCCTGGCTCATATTGCCAATTGCCAGTTTGTTCTGCACCAGAATTGGGCCACTGTCAATGCCTTCATCCACAAAAAAAACCGATACGCCTGTATGCGTTTCACCGTTTTTAAGTACCCAGAACGACGGCATCAGGCCCCTGTATTTGGGCAGCAACGCCGTATGCAGGTTTATACAGCCGTGCGTAGCTACGTCCAGCAGCTTTTGTTTGAAGATTTGATTGCCTGCAATTGACACTAGCAGGTCGGGCTTATAGGCCCTAATCTTTTCCAGGTTCTCGTCCTTATTGATATTGCCCTCAATATGAATAAGGGGAATATTTCGATCAGCCAACGTTTTGCGAACGTTGTTACGGCTGTCTAATTTTGATGCTACGAATTTGAATCCATAGCGCATAAAAAAAGGCAATCCGAAGATTTCATACGTCTTCTTCATCTTGTCCGGGAAACTCTCACGCTTACCAAAGGGCGACACTTCGAACACAACCGTAGCCACTACTTCAGCATAGGACGGCAGTTTTTTGAGTAAGTAATCGATATTGCGGGCCAGATAGAAGGGGTCGTCCTGCGTAAGAATGACAAGGCGCATAGATGATAGAGACGTTGGTTATGGGTGCAAAACTACTGAATCCGCTGCAAAGCCAACACCTGCTCCTTTCGAAACGATACGTTCCTACGTCAAAGGCTTATGGATGTTTGACAGATAAACAATGGGAACATGGACCAAATGGCTGGGGAAGTCTGGTAATAGGGATACTGTAATTTAATCTGGAACAAATAGTCTGTTCTTAACGTAGCGGCTGCACTATCATTAAATTTACTTTTAAGAAGTACATATTGGCCCCAAATGATTCGTTTTAATGTGGCTATTCAAACGAATCATTGTTTTTGTACAAATATGTTTGCGCTGACTAGCCGAAGAAAATGGCCGGAATTGGGCCTTTCACTGATTTGGTGGCTATAGTAATGCTTATTCTACTTTTTCTCAACTAAAAAAAGTCATAGTTTTGTGTAATTCTTTACGTCTCTGACTTTATCTACTCTAAAAGTTTATTCGGACGTATGATATCGTGAGGAAATCTTCTATAAAGTCCTACCCAAAATTCACGCATGACTGACGTATCCGTCATCATCTTAACATACAATGAAGAAAAACACCTGGCTCGGTGTTTGCAAAGCCTTCAGTTGTTTACAGATAAAATTTTCATTGTTGACTCGTTCTCCACGGATCGGACCGTAGAAATTGCCCAATCAATGGGAGCTGTGGTCGTTCAAAATGCCTGGGTCAACTATGCCACCCAGTTTAACATCGGTATTGCCAACGTCCCTTTTCAAACAACGTGGCTTATGCGCATGGATGCAGATGAGTACGTCTTGCCCGAACTGGCCACCGAAATTAAGGAGCGGGTTTCGAGCCTGCCAGATGAGGTAGGGGGCGTATATGTTAAACGGCGGGTAATTTTTCTGGATCGGTGGATGCGCCATGGTAGCTACTATCCAATATGGCTGCTCCGCATCTGGCGTCGGGGCGATGGATTTTGTGAGCAGGTCTGGCACGATGAACACATAAAACTGACCAAAGGACAGCCCATTCGTTTTGACCATGACCTCGTTGATCACAACCTGAATAACCTCACGTGGTGGACCCAGAAACATAACCATTATACCATTCTGGAAGCCATTAATTTGCTTAACTACCGCTACCATTTCGACAAAGCAGAAACAGTACAGGCACAGCTTTTTGGAACGCAGGACCAGCGAATGCGTTTTCTGAAAGAACGATACGCATCGCTTCCATTATTCACGCGTCCTGTTCTGTACTTTATCTATCGGTATATTGTCAGGCTGGGGTTCCTGGATGGTCGTGCGGGTTTTGTTTGGAGTGTGCTGCAAGCCCTTTGGTATCGTTTTCTGGTCGATGCCAAGCTGATGGAAGTGTTTCTGCGAGCTGGTCGCGATAAAGAAGCCATTATCGATTACTTTTTGAAGGAATATGGAAAAGACCTCAGACCGGCAAAGTCCCAGCCAATCGGTGAATCCTGAACCATCAGCACCCAGACTACCTAATCAGACGGACCTGTCACGCTTCGACAATAGCTGGTATAATCCGGGGCCGCGCTGGAAGATACTGCTCTGGTACATAAGTAACTCGTTGGTACTGAATACGTATCTTCCTATCCCGGTAGCCTTTAAAGTGTGGGTATTACGGTTGTTTGGGGCCAAAATTGGTAGGGGTGTCGTTATTAAACCAGCAGTTAACATCAAATACCCCTGGTTACTTCAGGTCGGAAATTATGTCTGGATTGGCGAACAGGTCTGGATCGATAACCTGAGTGAGGTTGTCCTTGGCGACCACGTCTGTCTATCGCAGGGCGCTATGCTGTTAACCGGTAATCACGACTATCGGCGATCTACATTTGATTTGACGGCCCGACCCATAACAATCGATAACGGCGTCTGGATTGGTGCCAAATCGGTGGTATGTCCCGGCGTTCGCTGCCAATCGCACGCAGTATTAGCGGTTAATTCAGTGGCGACCAAACCCCTGGAGGCATACGGGATTTATCAGGGAAATCCGGCCGTTTGGATTCGGCAACGCGAAATTAATTTATAAAAATAACAGGGGCAGTCGCTTGTAAGCTGATCTATTCCTTGCATAAACACGCTGAATCAAATTCTTACTACGTGAAGGTATCAATCATCACGGTCGTTTTTAATGGGGCCGAACACATCCGGGACTGCATCGAGTCAATCATTAATCAAACCTATCCGGATATTGAGTATATTATTGTTGACGGAAAGTCAACGGATGGAACAGTTGAAATCATCCAG
>JAQBNX010000489.1 GCA_028288385.1 Spirosoma sp. | reverse complement strand
TATACACGGGTGGAGGCTCGCTACTTCCTGCTTCAGATTTATAGCATGGAGAACCAGCACGACAAGGCCTACGAAATGGCTAAGTACATGACTGAGCAATACCCTGATAACCCGTTTTTTGAGCGTTACTACGCCCGATCGGCGTTTGCACAGGGCCATCTGGCCGAAGCAGAGAAAGTATCAAAAAGCATACTGGCAAAGATTGAACGTGGTCAGACGGGCTACGAAGGCATTAGCGGGCGAACGGCGGCATATATTCTGGGGTACGTCAACCAGCTATTCTATAAAAACCTGCCGGATGCTAAGACCTATTACCAGAAGTCGATCGAATTCGCCAAACAGACTAACTCGATGGACGCTGGCTACTACTGGTCATCGGTGCTGGCGCTTGGGATAATTGCGACTCAGGAAAAGCAATATGACCAGGCATTGGCATATTATAAAGAAGTAATGGACAAGGCAGATCGGAAGTCCAGTCAGTTCAAGGAAGCAAAGAATGCCTTAGGCGATAATAAAAAATCCAGGAGGGAAGAGCGTAGAAAGCGGACAAATTAATAAACAGAATCATACTGGCTTATGCAATAACTTATCTGGTTAGGAGCCAGTATGATTCTGCTGAGTTACACCGATCAAGGGATAGGCAAAACTTTGCTTTCTTTGAAGGTAGACATAATCACCATTGTTTGTGTGCTGGCTACTTCTCCAATCTCGTTTATAACATCCTGCATCAGGGCCTGATAGGAGGAAATATCTTTCGAAGTCACTTTAAGCAGAAAGTCGCCTGAACCCGTGATGTGGTGACACTCAATGATTTCGGGAATGGTGTTGGCTTTGTCAACAAAAGACATGGTTGTGTCTTTTTTATGCCCAACCAACGTAACCATGACAAAGGTTGTAACGCCCAGGCCTACTTTGTCGCGGTTAAGCTGGGCGTGGTAACTTTGAATGATACCAGAGGTTTCGAGTTTTTTGACACGCTCCAACGTGGGAGCAGGAGAAAGGCCAATCTCTTTGGAAAGCTGGGCGTTGGTAATTTTGGCGTTGGCTTGCAGGATTTCTAATACGTTGCGATCTATTTGATCTAACTTCTGGCTCGACATATAACGAAGCGGTCTTATTAAAACGGTGACGCTGAATAGAACAAAGCTAGTGCCTTTAGCTGTAAATAATCTTAAAAGATATTTGTATCCTGCAAAAACAATAGAAACAGGACCAGTTCTGCACTTTAGCGGGACAAAATTAAGCTAAATACGGCGGACACCAAATCAGTAACTTATCGTTTGGTAATCTTGTTGAGCGTTATCACCCGTTGCTGGTTTGACTTAAACCGCGCATCAATGACCGATGACAAAGATGCATGTTTGGTACTACGTCCCTGTACTCGCGCTCGCCACCGGCGCCACGACGATGGCTTTAGCTCCCGGCGCATGAGGGCAATGACAGCCTGCTCTGGTAAACCAAATTGTGATTCTATAGCATCGAATGGGGTGCGGTCTTCCCAGGCCATTTCAACAATACGGTCGATGTCTGCTTGGCTGAGTACGGCGGTTTCTGGTGTTTGCATAGGAGTACTAACCAAGTTACGTTGGCAAGGTTTAGGGTCGGAGTGTATAGCTTAGGGTTGATTAGACTAGTAGAGGTTCTATGAAAATGCGGAAGAAGTCGGACTTGCCAACCAAAATTTGCCCGGTTTGCAACCGGCCGTTTGCGTGGCGTAAGAAATGGGAGCGTGATTGGGACAACGTTGTCTATTGCAGTGATGCCTGTCGTACAATGGCTAAGAGATAGAATTGCCCGTAGATTCGGCTAAGGTGTGGCTGACTATCGTTACTTTTGGCCGTTAACCTCTTCCATTCAATGCGCCCAGTTAAGATTCTTTGGCTGTTACTTCTTCTCTTTTTAGGAGATGGTTGCCGCCGTGCCAAGCCCATTGCCACAAAACCCTTAAAACCAAGTCCACCTGTTGCCAATAAACCTGTTCCGCCAAAACCAGCCATTAGCAAACCAACTTCGCCCAAGCCAACCCCTCCAATTGTCGTAACACCACCTGACACGGTTGTATTTGAAGAAGATTTACCCGTGCTGGCCGGCCCAGTTCCTCCTAAACGTGAATTTCGGGCAGTATGGATCGCTACTGTTGATAACATTGATTGGCCCAGCAAAAAGGGTTTGCCCACTGCCGACCAGCAACGCGAAATTCTGGCCCTATTTGACCAGCAGCAGCAAATGGGATTAAACGCCGTAGTGGTGCAGATTCGCTCGGCTGCCGATGCCTTTTATGCTAAAAGTTCAGAACCGTGGTCGGAATGGCTCACGGGACAGCAGGGGCTGGCTCCGGATCCCTTTTACGACCCGCTCGAGTTCATGATTGAGCAGGCTCATCAGCGTGGGCTGGAATTTCATGCCTGGTTTAATCTCGACCGTGCTACGTTTAGTAAATCGGCTAGTGTGGCTCCCACAAACATCGTTTTTCGCAGACCAGAATGGATGCTGGAATACGGTGGCCGTAAACTGTTTAATCTTGGACTACCTGCTGTCCGGTCTTATATAGCCGGAATCGTGGCTAACGTAGTGCGGGAATATGACGTGGACGGCATTCATTTCGACGACTACTTTTATCCCTATGCGGAGGCCGGTCAGGTTCTGCGCGACGATAGTACGTATCAGGCCTATTACAATGGCATGGTCAAAGGCGATTGGCGACGTGACAACGTAACGAGACTTGTTGCTGAACTGCGCGATTCAATCCGGGCGAACAAACCCTGGGTGAAATTTGGCATTAGCCCGTTTGGTATCTGGAAAAATAAAAGCAATGACCCCGAAGGCTCACTGACCAACGGCGGACAATCGTACTACGACATTTATGCCGATAGCCGAAAGTGGGTGCGCGACGGATTGCTCGACTACATTGTGCCGCAGGTTTATTTTAGTTCTGAATTTGGCCGGGCACCCTATAAAACGCTGGTTGAGTGGTGGAGCCGTAACACGGGTAATGTGCATTTATACGTTGGACAGGGCGCTTACCGGGTAGGACGAGGCTCAGAGCGTGATCCAGGCTGGGGAAGGGCAACCGAATTTCCAGACCAGATGCGGTATAATCGGCAGCAGAAAGCGGTACTCGGTAGCGTATTTTTCAGTGCCAAAACATTGAAAACAAATCCATTGTCCATTCGGGATTCTCTGCAAACCAACTTTTACCGTTATCCGGCATTGGTACCCACCATGCCGTGGTTAGACAGCATTCCTCCACTGGCGCCACACGATCTGAAAGCCGCTATGACGCCCGAAGGCATTGAGTTATTCTGGCAGCAACCAGCTCCGGCATTGGATGGCGATGGAGCCAGTGCCTATCTTATTTACCGGTTTGAGGGGCGCCGTCCGCGTCTGGTCTTCGATGACCCCCGGTATATTATTGCCCGTTGTTTTGGAGAATCAACGACCCGGTTTATTGATAAAACCGCTGATTTGAAAAAGAAGTACGTCTACGTAGTAACAGCCATAGATCGATTGCAGAACGAAAGCCGGGAGACCATTGTACGGGTGCAATAGTTAATCCTGATAAAGGGACATAACCTCGTCAATAGGCCGAGCGCCGGGGAAGAAGCTAACTAATCTGAGTAAAATACCCTCTACAACAGCATCCGGGCAGGAGGCCCCGCAGGTAAGCAGCACGGTAACAGGCCGACTTGGCTCCTTGTCAGGCTTATCACCTTCTAATTGAGTTAGAAAATTCTCTGTGACTACCTCCTGCTTCTTATGGGTGTCAAAATGCCGGATTAGCGAATCAGAAAGGATTTTACGTTCTGATTCAATAAAATAGGTCGGTAATTTTTCCGCACATAACTCTACGATATGCGATGTATTTGATGAGTTATAGCCGCCGGCTACTATGGCTAAATCGGCCGGATAATCAAGCAGCGCATAAGTGGCGTCCTGGTTGTCGTTCGTTGCGTAGCAAAGTGTATCGCGCGTATTAGCAAAGTACGTTTCTACCAGTTCAGGGTGTTTAGCCGTTGATTGGTCCGACGCATGGGCAAGGTTATATTTCTGAACCATAACCTGCTTCAGGTAATCGGCAATGCCCTGCGTATCGGAGGCCAGCATGGTTGTCTGATTCACAACGCCGATCCGCTGCAAGTCGCGCGCTGGATCGAAACCATCGGAATACTGTCCGGCAAACTCTCCATAAAACTGCTCACTGGGTAACTCCCCGGTTATGTACCCGGCCAGCCGCTGGGCCTGCGCCATGTTTTTAACCACCACAGTGGGGGCTGCTTCCTTGCTGTGAGAGAACGTAGCGCGGGTCTCCTCATGGCTTGGTTTTCCATGCACCACTACGGTATAATTTTTCTGACCAATTTGGCTCGCTTTGTTCCACACTTTCTCTACAAACGGGCACGTAGTGTCATACTTAGCTACATCGAGCCCGATTGACGCAAGCTGCTGCTGCGTTTCGAGCGTGGTGCCGAAAGCTGGAATAATCACGACGTCGTCGGGTGTGAGCGAAGACCAGGGTGTTAATTGTTGGCCACTGGTATCCGTAATGAAACGTACCCCCCGGTCCTGCAAATCAGCATTTACGTCAGGGTTATGAATCATTTCGCTCAGTAAAAAGATCCGCTTGTCGGGGTTCTCAGCAATGGCTTTATACGCAATTTCAACGGCATTCTCGACGCCGTAACAAAAACCAAAGTGCCGGGCAATGTAGAATCGAATGGGCCCGAAATCGAGTACAGTAGGGGTAAAATCGCGCTTAAGCTTGTCGCGCTTACGCCTGAATTCCTTCAGGGGCGTAACGATGCTACTGCGGTAATAGTCGGGAATATCAAATGATTTCATTAAACAGAAGGGCCGTCGATTAGTCGCCGTAGAGAAATAACAATCCTGTAAATGGCTTCGTTCGTTAGGCTAAGCCGCTTGCCAATGGTCTGCACTCATCTCATGCTGGTGTCTATCAAACCAGGCCTCTATTGAAGCGAATAACTAGACGGGAAGGTAGAAATTTTTAATGACGAAAAAGTTGGTAAGGAGGTTGTAACGATAAACGAATGGGAGTGTTCCCAGCCTTATTCATAATTCATCATTACTTTCATGATGTCGTCAAGGTATTCCCGGGAGTTTGCCAGTCGGGGCACTTTGTGCTGACCGCCTAGTTTACCGCGCTGTTTCATCCAGGCATAAAACGTTCCGGACGGCACAACATGAACGCGGGGGCGCTTGAGCACAATGTCATTATATCGTTTAGCGTCGTAGTCTGAGTTGATTTGCCGGAGGGTTTCGTCCAGCACCTGGTTAAAACGGTGCTGGTTGGCCGGTTGCTGCTTAAATTCAATGACCCATTCGTGACAGCCGTTCGTCCCGTTACTCATGTATACTGGCCCGGCTGTGTAGTCGGCAATAATGGCACCTGTTTCATCGCAGGCCCGTGTAATGGCTGCTTCAGCATTTTCGACAATCACTTCCTCCCCAAATGCATTGATAAAGTGCTTGGTGCGGCCGCTGACTTTTAAGCGATGCGGATGCAACGACGTGAACCGTACCGTATCGCCAATCTTGTACCGCCACAGCCCACTATTTGTAGAAACCACGAGCGCATAGTTTCTGTCTAGCTCGACCTCCTCAATGGTCAGCGCCTTTGGAAACGGTTGATCTGCTTCCTGGATGGAGACAAATTCATAAAAAATACCGTAATCGAGCATCAGCAGCATCTCGCCGATACGGTTCAGATCGTCCTGAATAGCAAAAAATCCTTCCGAAGCGTTATAAACTTCCTGGTAGCGCACACTTTTGGAAGGAAACACCTGCTGTTGAAATAGGTCTCGATACGGCTGAAAGTTGACCGCCCCATGAACCAGCAATTCAAAGTTTGGCCAAACGTCCAGGATGTTGGTTTTGCCGGTTAGAGCCAGAATTTTATCGATTAAAACCAGCCCCCAGGTGGGCGCACCCAACAGACTCGTTACGTTCTCCTGCGCCGTAATCTCAGCCATACGTTCTAGTTTGGCTTCCCACTCGTCCATCAGCGCTACGTCGAGCGAAGGTGTTCGAATGAACTGCGCCCAGCTAGGCAGATTTTTCATGACCACTGCCGATACGTCACCGGCTGCACTATTAGCTCCGTAGGGGTTTGGATGCAGACTTCCGCCAATGGATAGCCCTTTTCCCTCGAAGGTGCGGCTTTCCGGATTGTTCGCTACGTACATGGCCATCATATCTTTACCCCCTTTTAAGTGGCCTTCATCCAGCGATTCGGCTGTGACGGGAATAAACTTACTACGGGCATTGGTTGTGCCGGACGATTTAGAGAACCAACGCACGGGCGAGGGCCACAGCACCTTGTTTTCGCCCTTCATCACACGCTCAATGTAGGGGAACAGATCCTCGTAGCTGGAAACGGGAACCTGACGCTGAAAATCAGCAATGGATTGAATCGACTGGTACTGGTATTTTCGCCCCCACTCGGTCCGCTGGCCGGCCCTGATTAGCTGCCTGAAAACCTGCTGCTGCACCGCGCCGGGGTGTCTCATCATAGCCTCAATGCGTGGTATTCGCCGTTGCAGGAGCCATTTGAGCGTAGTGTTCAGGAGGGTCATGGGCGAATATAAATAAAAAACAATCCCTTTAGGTTGAGTAGACAAACTTACAAGTTCAAGGGTTGGTTTTATAAACCAATTGCCCGGTCTGGGTAATCCGTGATAAGCCCGTCTACTCCCCACGTTTTCAGTCGAGCCATATCGTCGCGCTGATTAACGGTCCACGGAATTACGTTAATTCCCTGCTCATGTAACCGTGTTATTTTATCAGCGCTCAGTAGTCGGTAATTGGGACTGTATATATCAGGTTTAAAGCCTAAATCGTCTAAATTCTGCTCGGGACTACGCAGGTTTTCAACCAAAGCCGCCAGCCGAACGTTGGGGTATTTGCCCGTTCCGGTCTCCTGTTTCCACTGTTTAAGTACAGCAAAGTCGAAACTCTGAATAATTACCCGGCTGGGATCGAGCTGCTTTTTGATTATTGCCTGAACCAGATCGCAGAAAGCGGCCGGTTCGGGTTGGCTTTTGTTGTATGCCGAAGCGTCGCTTTTGATCTCAATATTATAGGAAAAAGCCGACAGTTTTTTGGTACTTCGGTACGCTTCGACCTGCTCAATCACTTCACTTAATAACGGCTTGTAGATCTTGGTTTTTTGTTGTTCCGGATAAGACCGATTGCCGTTGGACCCGACGTCGTAGCGTTTGATATCGGCATAATTCATTTGGTACAGCAACAGGCTTTTCTCCTCCTTTTTTGCTACTGGCTTCCCATTGGGACTGATACTGAATGCCGAATTAAAATAAGGCTCATGCGAAACCACTACACGTAGGTCTTTACTAATGACCACATCTAACTCCAGCGTAGTAACACCAAGGTCAAGGGCTTTCAGAAAGGCAGGAATTGTGTTTTCTGGCATTAAACCCCGACAACCGCGGTGTCCCTGAAGGTCAAAGGATGGAAGTTGTGGTTGAAAAATAAAACTCATAATTAGCAGTATGCTGGCAATTCGCATGAAATAAGAAGCGGGAAGAATCACCCAAAATTACAGTTTTATGTTTACGCATATGATTTCATTTGAACCGCTCCATACATGGATACCAATTGAGACTGAGGAAGTATTGATCTTCAGTTAAGGTATAATCAGTAAGTAGTTTGTGGAATAAAACCCGAAAACCATTTTGAAATAGATGGTTTCTGAACTCGTGACGTAGCTCAACACTATGATAAGTGAGTAAAAGATTTATGTAGTTAAGAAAGTAACACTTTTTATTTGCTGGGTGCAATGGTAAACTTGCACCCAGCAAAAATGTCTTCTGCTCCTGCACTTCATGAGTTACGCCAAAGCTTTTCTGTTTTCATTCCTGACACTTATCCTGATTTATGCCCTGAGCCGCCCGTGGGGCAGCGTTCCGGCCTTTGGACCTTTGCTCAGTCCATTCACAGGTTTTTGGCAAAACGCAGAAGGTAAGGCTAATCCTGATACGGAAATTGACCTGGATGGTACAAAGGCATCAGTCACAGTCTTGTTTGACGATCAGGCCGTGCCACACGTGTTCGCCCAGAATGATTACGATATCTATTTTGCTCAGGGTTATCTGACAGCCCGTGACCGGCTTTGGCAGATGGAGTTTCAGACCCACGCAGCTGCCGGACGGCTGGCCGAACTCGTTGGCGAACGGGCGTTGCCTTTGGATCGGTTCAACCGTGAGATTGGCATGGTATACGGAGCCGAACAGGCACTAAAGGCAATGACGGGTGATTCGCGCTCGAA
Source organism: Spirosoma sp. (assembly GCA_028288385.1). GTDB lineage: Bacteria > Bacteroidota > Bacteroidia > Cytophagales > Spirosomataceae > Spirosoma. The sequence continues at coordinate 561 of JAQBNX010000489.1, read as the reverse complement.
ACAAATTGTTGAGGCTTATACCGCAGGAGTGAATGCCTGGATTTCCCGACTTCGCCCGGCTCATTATCCTATCGAATATAAACTGCTGGGCTACGCGCCCGAACCCTGGACACCCCTGAAATGTGCTTTATTGCTCAAAGCCATGACCAGTACGCTGGCCAGTGGGGCCGATGACCTGCAGATGAGTAACGTTCGGCGGCTGTTCGGCGCTGCGGTAACCAACGATCTTTTCCCTGACTATCCCGACCATGAAGACCCCATTATTCCACCCGGCACCAAATGGGATTTCAAACCCCTGCGTATACCTATTCCACCCGATTCGCTGACCGATAGTAAACCTCTGGCTTTGAACTGGCCCGATCGGGACGCGGCTATCGGTAGTAACAACTGGGCAGTTGGAGCACAAAAATCAGCTACAGGCTACCCTATACTAGCCAATGACCCACACCTGACCTTGAGTTTGCCATCAATCTGGTATCAGATACAATTAGTATCGCCCACGATGAATGCCTGCGGAGCGTCCTTGCCGGGTTCCCCGAGTGTTATCATCGGGTTTAATAA
>JAQBNX010000472.1 GCA_028288385.1 Spirosoma sp. | reverse complement strand
AAAACTGCTGGTCGATACCCGCGGCCGGTTTAGACACCGCCAACCGAATCTCTTCCGGTTCGGTCAGGATGCGCTTGGAAAACTCCCGGATTTTGTTGGGCATCGTGGCCGAAAACAGGAGCGTCTGACGTTTGGCAGGCAGTTTCTCGACAATGTTCATGATATCGTCCGAGAAACCCATGTCGAGCATCTTATCGGCTTCGTCGAGCACGAGGTAGTCAATTTTGTCGAAGTTGACATATCCAAGCTGCATATGGGCCATGAGTCGCCCTGGCGTTGCAATGATGATATCAGCTCCGGTTTCCAGCGCCTTGCGCTGCTTGTCCCAATCGTCGCCTTTGCCCCCGCCATAGATAGCGATGCTATTGGCTTGTACGAAGTAGCCAAAACCCTCAACCTGCTCATCAATCTGTTTGGCCAGTTCGCGCGTAGGAACCAGAATCAGTGTACTGGTGTGGTCGTGATCGGCGTGGGAGATTTTATCAAGCAGCGGGATGAGGTAGGCGGCTGTTTTGCCGGTACCGGTCTGCGCACTGGCAATGAGATCGTGACCGGCTAAAATTTTAGGGATGGCCATTTCCTGCACGGGTGTAGCGTTCAGGTAGTTCATGGCGTTCACGCCGGCCAGTAAGTCGTCGTGGAGGTTGAATTCGGAAAATGTCAAAGTAACAGCTAGTAAACGTGAGAAACGCTGACCTTGATTCCCCGGTCAGCAAACCGTCGCTACAATGCAGAGGGCGGTTCCCGCCGGGACCCTTGCCCTCTGATTGTGTGGAAACAAATATACAGAAATAGTGGGTAAATCTTATGTGTCCTTGCTCCCTATTTGCGTGAAATCAGTTCAGATTCTGGCGAAAATAAGCCGTATCCAGCGGGCTCTTTGATTAACTCCGTCCTAGATTGATATCGCAATACGAACACTCATCCGCATCCATGGGTTTTATCCTGCATTCATCTGCGCTCATAATTGTAACCGCTGGCTGCTAGTGAGCGGTTCAATGATCGAAACCTCTACATTAACGCCCTCATCCGTGCCTATCATCTGGAAATACCTTTATCCGTACCGTTGGCTGGCTATTTTGGCTTTACTCCTGGCGGGCATTGCCCAGGTACTGGCGCTGGTCGATCCAATTATCTTTGGCAAACTAATCGATGAATATGCGACTAATCCCGGCCAGAAAACGGAATCTGATAAGGTTAGGGGCGTGGTAGGACTACTGGGTCTGGCCATTGGCGTTGCACTGCTGTCGAATCTCATGAAGGCGTTTCAGGAGTATACGACGCGTTTGGTTGTCCAGAAGTTTGGAACCGACATTTTCAACGATGGACTGACCCAAACGCTGCGGCTGTCTTATCAGGAGTTTGGCGATCAAAGCAGCGGAGCCACGCTGTCCATTCTTCAGAAGGTTCGCACCGATACCGAAAAATTCATCAACTCGTTCGTTAATGTCGTTTTCTCCTCGGTTGTGGGTCTGGGATTCCTGACTTTCTACGCCATTACCAAACACTGGGCATTAGTGCCGGTGTTCCTGATCGGTGTTTTTTTACTGGGTGGGTTAACGGGCCTGCTCAGCAAGCAGATCAAAACCACGCAACGATCTATTAACCGCGAAACCGCTCTGCTCTCGGGCGTCATAACAGAATCACTACGTAATATTGAACTGGTAAAGAGTCTGGGGCTTACGTTTTCCGAAATCAGGCGGCTAAAAGTGCAGACGGGCCGCATATTTGAGTTGGAAATGACCAAAGTCCGCCGGGTACGGCTGCTTACCTTTTGGCAAACCACCACACTGAACATCCTGAAGCAGTCGGTGCTGTTTACGTTGCTATGGCTCATTTTCCGCAACGTATTAAGTACCGGTGAGTTGATATCGATGCAGTTTATTTCGGTCTCTATTTTCAACCCGCTCCAGGAATTAGGCAATATTATTCTGGCGTACCGTGAGGCCGAAGCCGGCTTGAGCAGTTTTGCCCAGTTGATGAAAAAACCCATCGAGCGAAACCCTGAATCTGCCCAGGAAGTAGGGCCCATTGAGCGGCTACGCTTTGCTGACGTTGTTTTTCGGCATAAGGGAGCCAATCAAAACGCCATTGATGGAGTTTCATTTGAGGCCGCGCTGGGAGATACCATTGCGTTTGTGGGGCCGTCGGGATCGGGCAAATCCACGATGGTGAAATTATTAGTTGGATTGTATCGGCCTGTCGGTGGCGAAATATATTATAACGACATCTCTACCCAGGACCTGCGTTTTAATCCGATGCGTCGGCAAATTGGGTTTGTCACCCAGGATACGCACCTGTTTGCCGGGACAATCCGCGAAAATCTGTTGTTCGCTAAACCCGATGCTACAGAAGCCCAGATGCTCGACGCGCTGGATAAAGCGGCCTGCAATCACCTGCTGGCTCGCTCAGAAAAGGGCCTCGATACACCAATTGGAGAAGGTGGGGTGAAAATGTCTGGGGGAGAAAAGCAGCGTCTCTCGATTGCCCGGGCTTTGGTGCGGCATCCACGGCTGCTCATCTTTGACGAAGCTACCTCGGCACTGGACTCGCTGACGGAGGAAGAAATTACGGATACGGTACCTAGTGTATCCGCTCAGCATGAACAGATTACCATTCTGATTGCTCACCGGCTCTCGACCATTCTACACGCCAACACCATTTTTGTACTCGAAAAAGGGCGTATCGTTGAAACGGGCAGTCATGAGGAATTGATTGCTCAGAAAGGCCTGTACTATGCCATGTGGCGGCAGCAAATCGGAGAACGAAAAAAAGGGGTAGTGTTTACTACCCCTGTGGATTCAACGGCTGGCTAAACAAACCGGCAAAGCTTATCGTGTACAGCGACCTGCGTTACGTCTTGCTTATTGGTTATCAACCTTCCGGTCGACCGCTTCCCCCGTTTTCTTAGCTTCTCTTTTAACGGCCTGGCCCGCCATTTTGGCTTTTTCTTTAGCCTCCTGGCCCAGCTCTTTTAATTCGCCTTTTGAGTTCTCAATCTTTTGCTTGCGAACTGCCCGACGGGCTTCCCGCTCCTCGGGGGTCATATTTTTCCGTTCATCAACCTTCCGGTCAATGGCGTCACCCGCTTCTGCGGCTTCTCTTTTAACGGCTTGCCCCGCCACCTTAGCTTTCTCCTTGGCCCCCTGGCCCATCTCTTTCAATTCCCTTTTCGAGTTTTCGACCTTTGCCCGACGGGTTTCGCGCTCTGCTGCGGTCGTATTGTCCTGGGCGTAGGAGCTGACA
>JAQBNX010000471.1 GCA_028288385.1 Spirosoma sp. | reverse complement strand
TGTCAGCTCCTCAAATCACCCCTTACCGATAAAAATAATTTACATTAAATGTCATGACATTTAATGTAAATTATTTTTATCGGTAAGGGGTGATTTGAGGAGCTGACAGGTCGAAGTCACGAAACCGCAGGGTGGGTATGTCTTCGAAAGCATACCGAAACGGGGTTCTGTTATTAGGAATATTGGGGAAAAAGGAGAACCTGATCTGGAAGCTGTTGAAGGTAAGGTTTTCGTTACGTAGTCTGAATCCAATTCCATAGCCCTGATACAGCGGCCCACCCAATAGGGGCTGGTCTGGAAAGCTGACTAACCCAAGGTTGGCAAAGGTACTTACCGCCACCCGGAACCCGGCCAGGCTAAGGCGCGAGAAAAGGATATTTTCGTAGTTGATGAGCCAGCGCCGGGTGCCCCGTAAGGCATCGCTATTAATGCCAATACCGTCTGTGTTTAAGCGACTGCCATTATTGCCCAGCGAGATATACTCGTTGTCGAACCGCCCGATTCCCGTAGTAAAGCGGGTGTTGAAAAAATGCCTAAGGTTGCCCCACCTTGTATTCATTAAGGGACTGAAGTAGTTTGATTCGAGCGACAGTACCCCCTGTTCCATGCGATGGGCGCGGAGGTAGCCGCCAAAACTAATCAGGCCGTACAGGTAGCCAACCTGCCTGACGTACTTGCCTTGGGAGAAATTCAGCCCGGTATACAGCCGCTGGCCCAGTTCGGCGTTGTCGAAGCCAACGACCCCGGCAACTGACTCGCCAACGGGCACGTCTTCGGTACGGCCGAATCCATAGATTAATACGTCGCGAGTGTACTTACGCCGGGAGAACCCCAGGCTGAACAACGTAGTGCGGCTATCCTGGTAGAGCTGGTTGGTATCGGCCGTCACGCTGGGGCGACTTGTATACTCATAGTTTATATTTCGGACGGCGATAATTAGCCGCGACCGGCCTTTTTCATCGGAGTCTGAGCGCCCACTGAACAGCCGAAACGACCGACCGAACCATACATCGGAGTAATTGTAACGTAGTGGCACCAGCACCACCGAATCGTCGCGGGTAATAATCCTGTTGTTTACGTTCGTATGGTTAATTTCAATGGAGCCGGCATACTTGGTGTCTGGCGTCAGAAAAGGACGGTATAACTGCACTGAGGCCTGTTTAAGGTCACGCAGATACAATAGGTTGGCCTGCGCCGTCAGAAATGTTTTGCCAATGAACGGAACAACATAACGACCCCGGTACTCAGCTCGCTGTCGGCGGTCATTACCATCATAGGCTATCTGGCTGTATAACTGGTGACCCAGGCCCCGGAAGTTACGCTGTTCGAAACCAACGCTGAAGCGGTTCAGCGCCCCTACACCGCCCGTTGGCAGCAGCGACCAGACATCCTGCGTAATTACGTATACATCGACGAACTGGCGGCTGCCCTCGCGCGGCATGATCAGAATACGGGCATCGTGGAAGATGGAGGTAGTACGCAGAAGACGCTCGTTGTCGCGCATGACATTGGGGCTCACTTCGTCGCCTTCTTTGAAAAGTAGGTAAGACCGGCGAATGACGTTTTCGCGCGTGTTTACGTGTACGCGGTTAGCCGTTCGCTCTAACCAGTTACCGGATTGTCGAAGCGTATCGTAAACCGATTGCCCGAATACGCCAAGTCGCCGGATATAAATGGTTCCAATAATACGACCCGCAAAGGGCATGAACGGATTGACTTCAATTTTGTTTACCTCGCCGGTATGGACGCGGCTATTATAAACATCCCGGAACACCGCGTCGTAGAGCTGACGTGTCAGACGCCGTTTATACATGCTCGTTTTCAGACGGGTATAAAAAATGCTGTCACGCTGCATCAGGATGCTGTCGGCAGTGGCCGTTGAGTAGGGCGTAGCGAGTGAATCAGTGGCCCCCTTTTCGGCTTTGTGCTGGGTTGTATCGACCTGACCAAAGAGAGTGGAGCATCCGGCATACAGCATCAGCCCTACCAGGCAAAAGCGAAGTAGGACATAATAGGCTCGCGGATACAATTGATTCATTACAAAAGAATGAGTACGGGTTAGAAGCCGCCCATTATGAATGGTTTAATGACAGGACCAAATCAAACAACCCTTTTCCCGACTACAGGGTCAAGTGTGTTTACCTGGCTGCGTGAGCAGTGGTTGATAACTGCCGATGGCCAAGCCTGATCAACTGCCAGTACGGCCGCTATTAATATAACTGTTTATACAGCCAAAAATCCCGCTGTCGCTCAGACCCGAACAGGAAAAAATGATAACCGAACCGCTCGAAGCCCATTTTTTGATAAAAGGCCAGGGCACGGTCGTTACGTTCCCATACGCCCAGCCAAACGGCTCCGTAGCCGGCCCTACGTGCCCAGTCAAGGCAATGATTCATTAGTTGGCTGCCCTGCCCTTGTCCTATTTGATTTTGGAGGAGATAGATACGCTGAATTTCGATGGCATTGCGCCGATGCGGCAACGGCATTCGACGCGGGGGTGTGTGTTTGCAGAGTTTGGCGTATCCAACGGCTGTGTCATTATCAGCCAGGACAAGAAAAAACCAGGATCGCAGATCTTGCAGCTCCGTTTCGAGGATTCGCTGTGTTATGGCAGATGCGATGTATTCCTCCACGAGTTCGGCCGGGTTGTGGGGTGGACCGAAGGCTTCGCGCATGGTGGTGGCAGCCAGGTTGGTGAGCATGGCCGCATCGGCGACGGTAGCGGGTCGGATGATCAAGAAAATGATTGCCGATTAGCTTTCCACTTACTTTTGGGCTGCGTCTCCTGAACAGGTGCACCATTGGTTGTTGGTCTGGTTTGGTCCAGTAACCAGGCAGCCAGAACGGCTGCCACCTCATTTTCTGTTGAGGTTGGCTGGTCTGTAGTCAATAAGCCAGTCGAATCCACGCGGGGCATAAAATACTTACTGACAAAGCCCGTATCGAACTGCCCGCTGCGGAAGGCGTCGTGATCCATCACGAACCGGCCAAATGGCAACGTCGTCTGAACGCCGGAAATCTGGTATTCGTCGATAGCCCGAATCATTTTCTGGATAGCTTCGGTACGGGTGTCGGCATACGTAACGAGTTTGGCAATCATGGGGTCATAATAAATGGGGATGGACATGCCCTGCTCGAACCCATCATCGACCCGGACGCCGTTGCCCTGGGGCCTTACATACGTATCGAGTGTGCCTACGTCGGGCAGGAAGTTGTTGGTGGGATCTTCGGCATAAACCCGCACTTCTATGGCGTGCCCTTTAATCTGTAAATCTTCCTGTCTGATAGTCAACGGCCGGCCCTCAGCAATATAGATCATCTGTCTCACCAGGTCTACTCCTGTAATCTGCTCCGTAACGGGGTGTTCGACCTGAAGCCGGGTGTTCATTTCCAAGAAATAGAAATCCAACTGGTCATTAACAATAAACTCGACGGTGCCGGCACCATAATAGCCGCAGGCACGTGCTACGTTTACGGCGGCCTGACCCATGGCTTCCCGGATCTCGGGTTTCAAAATAGAGGAGGGTGCTTCTTCAACTACTTTCTGGTGTCGACGCTGAACGGAACATTCACGTTCGAAGAGGTGTATGATGTTGCCGTGCTGATCGCCTAATACCTGGATTTCGATGTGTCGGGGCGAGGTGACATACTTCTCAATAAACACTGACCCATCGCCAAAAGCCGATACGGCTTCGCTCACCGCCCGGTCCATCTGCTCGTCGAACTCGGCGTCGTTCGCTACGATGCGCATTCCTTTGCCACCCCCACCCGCACTGGCTTTTATTAGAATGGGATAGCCAATTTGGGCCGAGATGATTTTAGCTTCACTTCTATCGGTAATGGCGGATGGTGTTCCCGGCACCATGGGTATGTTATATGTGGCAACGGCGGATTTGGCAGCTAATTTATCCCCCATAACTTCGATGGCTTCGGGCGATGGGCCAACGAAAATCAAACCAGCTTCGCGCACCATCCGGGCAAAATGAGCGTTTTCTGACAGAAAGCCGTAGCCAGGGTGAATGGCATCTACGTTGAGTTGACGGCATACTTCGATGATGGCGTCGGCCCGCAAATAAGATTCGGCCGAAGGGGCTGGCCCTACACAAACAGCTTCGTCGGCATAGCGAACGTGCAAAGCGTTGCGGTCGGCTTCAGAATAGATGGCTACGGTTTGGATACCCATTTCCCGGGCTGTACGCATGATCCGTAGCGCAATTTCGCCCCGGTTGGCAACTAAAAGTTTGTTGATGGCTGGCATAGGATGATAGGAGGGCAATTGACTACGTTGTTGTTCCTAAGGAGGCAGACCTGGGTGATTCAAAGATCGATTTACGCAAATATGACGTACCAGGCCAACGTCGGCAAATCAATTTACATAAATTGGGATAAAGCAGTGGCAGTCGCTGATGTCTATTGAAAATATCATATTCAATTTGTCTTACAGTAACTTAAATGTATTTTTGCACTTACCGCGTAATAAACAGGGTATTAGCCCGCTAAACTATAGTACTAAGTGGATTTATTTGAGAAACTGCGCAACAA
>JAQBNX010000436.1 GCA_028288385.1 Spirosoma sp. | reverse complement strand
CATGTCCAGCTCCTGGTCTCGCGCTGTGTGGCAGCCAGTGTGCTCATGCACATCATGGCAAACACGTAAAACACCAGCAGAGACCAGGCCAGCGCTGGTGTGTACATGGGTCCACCGGTTGAGGCATTCCGCTCCTGCCGAAGCCGCTCACGGATGGTTGTGTTTTCCCCATCATCGTCTCCGGCTCCTATGCTGTAAATCGTTGACATGGTGCCAACAAACACTTCGCGGGCTGCAAATGAACTGAGCAGAGCAATGCCTATTTTCCAGTCGTATCCAAGGGGCCTAATGGCAGGTTCAATGAAGTGGCCAAATCGACCGGCGTACGACGCTTCGAGCCGTTGGGAGGCAATCCGATTCTGTAACTGGTCGGTATCCGGTAAGGCATTTTCCTGTCGCACGCGCGCTTCGGCTTGTTCCATTGCATTGCCGGGACCGTAGCTTGCCAGCACCCACAAAACAATTGAAATAGCCAGAATAACCCGGCCAGCTTCCCACACGAACGACCGGACGCTGTCGTATACAGTTAAGCCTACGTGGTTCCAGCGGGGCAGCTTAAATGTCGGCAGTTCCATGATGAAGAAACTACGCTCTTTCGTTTTCAACAGCAGTTTCAGCACGTATGCAGACAGCAAGGCGCTAACCAACCCCAGCAGATATAGACTCATCAGGGCCAGCCCCTGCAGGTTAAACAGCCCCAGCACCCGGCGGCTTGGCACAACTAGGGCAATCAGGATGGTATAGATGGGCAGGCGGGCTGAGCAACTCATTAGGGGTGTCACTAAGATCGTAATGAGCCGGTCGCGCCGGGTTCCAATGCTGCGCGTAGCCATAATGGCCGGTACGGCGCAGGCCACCCCCGAAATTAAGGGTACTACGCTCCGTCCATTCAGTCCAAACTTGCGCATAATCCGGTCCATGATCACCATCACCCGCGCCATATAACCCGACTCTTCAAGCAGGGCTACCAGAAGAAACAGAAAGGCAATCTGAGGGATAAACACCAGCACCCCTCCTACCCCGGCCAGAATACCATCGGTGAGCAGGTCGGTGAGTGGTCCGGCGGGCAGTTGGTCTTTTAAGCGCCCATTCAGCCAGGCAACACCGGCGTCAATTGCATCCATAAACGGCTGCGCCCAGGCAAAAATAGCCTGGAATATCAGCAGCAAGACAAACCCAAAAATGGCATAGCCCCAAATCGGATGCAGCAATATCCGGTCGAGCTTCTGGCTCCACGTAGGCTGGCCCACCGGACGCTGGTCTGTTACGGCCTCAGCCACAACGGCTGCAATCCGCTTGTAGCGGGTGATGGTTTCACCCGCCTGAAACGTCGGCTCGCTAAAATTGTGTCTGGCGATGATGGTGTCCAGCCCAACCTGTTGGGAGCGGTTCAAAAATGTGAAGCCATCGTGCTGAATGACATACTGCAGCGCGAGGTAATTGTTGGTGAGTTGGTACTGTGTTTTTGTGTCGTTAATGACGTCAGATGCCTCGTCGGCCGGGTCAAAGAACAGTTTGCCGGGCAATGTTGGTTGCTCCATCTGCCCCATAACTGCTTTTTTAAGTGAGTCGATTCCTTCGCCGGTTCGGGCATTGATGCGCACAACGGGTACGCCCAACCGCATGGCTAACCGCACGGAGTTAACCTGTTTGCCCTGCTTTGTAGCTACATCGAGCATGTTCAGGGCCAGCACCGTGGGCACGCCCAGATCGGCAACCTGCGTAAACAAGAGCAGATTTCGGTGAAGGTTGGAGGCATCGACCACCACTACCGCTACGTCGGGATAATCGGGATGGACCGGGTTGGCCAGGATGTCAGTAACGAGTTGCTCGTCCAGTGACTTGGGGTAGATGGAGTAAACACCGGGCAGGTCAACGACGGTGACAGTTATTTGCGCATCGAGGGTCCACGTGCCGGATTTTTTATCGACGGTAACACCGGGAAAGTTGCCGGTTTTCTGACGCAGGCCGGTCAGTTGATTAAACAGCGACGATTTACCAGCGTTAGGATTGCCAATGAGGGCAAGTATGGGGGACGTACTCAAGGACGCGGTGTGTTTGTGTTTCTGCGTGTGTGAGCGCCTGCGTGTTTATCGCTGGCTACCCCGGACGTAAACACCAAAAACTCCAACACCCAACCACCAACAACGTTTAATTCTCAATCAGTATCGTAGCCGCTTCGGACCGACGCATCGACAGGCAGTAACCCGACACATTCAGGCAGATGGGGTCGCCAAGAGGTGCTTTGCAGTGCAGGCATACTTCAGCACCCGGCAAACAACCCATCTCAAGCAATTTGAGCGACATTAACTGGTCATTGAACGACTCAATGGTGGCTCGTTCTCCTGGTTTAAGGTCAGCTACACTGCGCTTGCTCATGGCCTTAGGTGCCGGTGCGAGACGGCTATCTTTATTTAGATTCAATTTAATTAACGCAAGTTTACGGCGGAAAGTTTGTTGTTGCAAGAGCGATCAGAGAAAATGTCTTTTTCACTTTACCAAGTCCCACCCGAACCGCAGAATGGTGGTGGCAATCACCACCAGAAAGAATACCCGGATAAATTGATTTCCTTTTAGAATGGCCAGCCGGGCACCCAGAAACGCCCCCGACAGGTTTGCAGCCGCCATGGGCAACGCCACTACGTAGAGTAAACCGCCTTTGTTAATGAAAAACAGCGTGCTGGCAAGGTTTGTAGCTACATTAACCAGTTTAGCATGAGCACTGGCCTTCAAAAAGTCGAAGCCTATGAGTGCAATGAACCCAAGCACTAAAAAACTACCGGTTCCCGGTCCGAAGAATCCGTCGTAGAAACCCAGTCCGGCACCCATCAGTCCCATTCGGATCCGCTGTTGACTGGCGGACACAGTCCGTAGCGGCACCTGCCCAAAATCTTTCTTAGTGAGCGTATAGACGAATACTGCTACTAGAATTAAGCCCGCAAACGGCTTCATGAGGGTGTTTGGCACCTGGGTTAGTGTCCACGAACCAAGCCACGACGTACCAAAGGCAAGGGCCATCATCGGTCCGATAAATCGCCCGGCTACGACCACCCGCCGGGTGTATTGAAAAGCACCCATGAGGCTGCCGGCCAGCGAAGGAATCTTAGTGGTTCCAATCAGCGTTGGCACCGGGTACTGAGGCAGTGTAAATAGCAAAGCAGGCGTTTGAATCAGACCACCCCCGCCAATGATGGCATCGACAAAACCAGCCAGAAATGAGAAGAGACAAAGCGTAATGAGAGTGGTTGAGTCCATACGGCCCGCAAATAGCAGACTTTTCTTTTTAGCATCGCCGTTCCACCGTAAATTTGCGGAATCTCACGACAAAGTATGGTACAATCGGTACGGCAGATGGGGGCCCTGATGCAGAAAGAGTTTCTGCTGGAATGGCGGCAGCGCTACGCACTCAATGGCATGGTGCTCTACATTGTCGGGGCTGTGTTTGTCTGTTACCTGAGTTTCAACGCCCGACGGGGGCAGCTAACACCCATTGTCTGGAACACGCTTTTTTGGATTATTCTGTTGTTTACAGCCATCAACGCCATTGCCAAGAGCTTTGTGCAGGAGCGGCCCGGGCGGCAATTGTATTACTATACGCTGGTTAGTCCGCAGCAGATTATTTTGTCAAAGATTGCCTACAACACGGTCCTGATGCTGGTGCTGACGTTACTGGGGTTTGCTACGTATTCATTCGTGCTGGGCACTCCCGTACAGGACCTACCGCTTTACGTGCTGACGCTGGTACTGGGAGCCGTGGGGTTTGCGGCTTCGCTAACGCTGGTGTCGGGCATTGCCAGCAAGGCAGAAAATCCGGCTACGCTGATGGCGGTGCTGAGTTTCCCAATTATTCTGCCCTTGTTGCTGATGTTGCTGAAACTATCAAAAAATGCACTCGACGGCCTTGACCGGGGCGAGAGCGTTAATGAAATCGGGACGGTGCTGGCAATCGACGCCATCGTGCTAACCCTGTCATGGCTGCTGTTTCCGTTCTTGTGGAGGAGTTAACGTAATGCGGACGAGTTCATAGAAAAGTTGTTCGTGGAAAAGACACTAAAATGGCGGATCAACATCCGAGCTACTGATGAAAACATACTGGTGGAAGGCCCTGGGGGTCTTGATTTTAACGTACGTAGTGTTGCAGGGCTTGCTTGGCGTGGTGCCGCGCCAGCCAATTTTAAACGAGAGCATTCGTAACGTGTATTTCCACGTGCCGCTCTGGTTCGGGATGATCATTCTGTTGCTGACCTCGTGTATTTATTCAATCCGGTATTTACGTAGTGGCCGGATCGATGATGATCTGGTGGCAGTTGAGTTCGCCAATACAGCCATTTTATTTGGTTTACTGGGATGCCTGACCGGTTCACTATGGGCCAATTTTACCTGGGGCGAACCCTGGCCAAATGACCCTAAACTGAACAGTGTAGCCGTGGGGATGCTGATGTACTTTGCGTACCTGATTCTGCGCGGCTCATTCGATGATGAACAGCGTCGTGCCCGCATTTCAGCGGTGTACAACATCTTTGCCTTTGCGGTATTCATCCCGCTCATATTCATTGTCCCACGTCTGACCGACTCACTCCACCCGGGCAATGGTGGCAACCCGGCATTTGGCCAGTATGATATGGACAGCCACATGCGGATGGTGTTTTATCCAGCCGTCATTGGGTTTACCTTGCTTGGCGTATGGATTACCGAACTGCGCGTCAGGATGCGCCGGATCAGGGCGGTTTTAGAGAATTAAATCCGGGCAAGTATAGCCGAATGATTTAGCTCCTTTTTGCGTTAATTTTATAGCCATTTAATACACCCATGCGACTGTCTTTTTCAACAAAAGCCTTTTTGGCGGCTCTACTCCTGTTCAGTCAGAATCTCTTGGCCCAGCAACCCGTTGCCAATGGGGTTGAGATGGCTGACCGGCTTCGGGCCGATGGTAAAATTTGGGTGGTAGTAGCCGTTATTGCCGCTGTCTTTGCAGGGATAATTTTTTACCTTATCCGGCTCGATCGTCAGATCGGTAAACTAGAAAAGGAAGTAAAGGAAAAGAAGACTAACTATAGTTTATGAGTTCGTGGATTGCCATTTTCCAGACCGGAAACAATAAAAGACAAACCGTTAAACCCATATGAAACTTTCTCACATTTTCGGAATCGTCGTCATTGCGCTGGCCATTGGCATCATCGTTTCTACGGCGGGTGACGCCAGTTCGTATGTTACGTTCAAACAGGCCAGCGAACTCGCCAAAGAAGGCGACGACAAGATGATTCACGTTGTTGGTAAAGTGCAGAAGGATGCGCAGGGCCGTATTACGGATATGCTGTATAATCCGGCCATTGATCCTAATCACTTCGAGTTTACGCTTGTCGACAAAGAGCAGCGGGCCGAGAAGGTAATTTTTAATAACCCAAAACCACAGGATTTTGGTAGTGCAGAGCAGATTGTAGTGATCGGCGCTATGCAGGGCGATCATTTCCAGTGCAACAAAATTCTGCTCAAGTGCCCTTCTAAATACCAGAACGATAAGCTGGAGACAACGGAGCACGAAGCAAAAACGGCACAATTGTAAAAGATGATACACAACACAGTCGGGCAACTCGGCCATTTTTTCGTTATCCTTTCGTTCGTTACTGCTTTGGTGGCAACGGTCGCTTATTTTCTGTCAGCGCTAGGCCGGCGCAACACTAAACAAGCTGTAGTAACTGAAGAGCCTCAGCTAGCCTTTGCGGGTGAGTCGAGCTTTGGGGGTAAAATCACGAAGCGAAAAGTTCCTGCGAAGCTGGCAGATAAAGCCGGGGCATCGATTGGCGAAAAAGACGATTGGCGAACGCTGGCTCGGTGGGCGTTTTACATCCATGGCTTTGCCGTACTGGGTGTTGGTGTTAGCCTGTACTGGATCATTTATAACCACTACTTCGAGTATCACTACGCCTGGAGCCACTCGTCGCTGGCGCTGCCCGTCCAGTACATGATTTCCTGCTTCTGGGAAGGCCAGGAAGGTTCGTTTCTGCTCTGGCTATTCTGGAACGCCGTACTCGGTGCCATTCTGACCCGAAAAAGCGGCAGCCAGTGGGAAGCGCCCATGATGACCATCTTTGCACTTGTGCAGGCATTTCTGGCGTCGATGATCCTAGGTGTTGTTTTCGGTGATACGTTCAAGATTGGTTCGTCACCGTTTCTGCTGCTGAAAGAAGCTATGCCCGATGCGCCGATTTTCACGGCCGATCCAACGTTCGTTCCAAAAGATGGCAATGGCCTGAACCCGCTGCTCCAGAACTACTGGATGGTTATTCACCCACCCACCCTGTTTTTGGGTTTTGCCCTGACGCTCGTGCCGTTTGCTTATTGCATTGCCGGACTGTGGCGCAACCAACCACTCGAATGGATTCGGCCTGCCCTGCCCTGGACGCTCTTCGGAGCGATGATTCTCGGCATCGGCATTCTGATGGGTGGTTACTGGGCCTATGAAACCCTCAACTTTGGTGGATACTGGAACTGGGACCCCGTTGAAAATGCGGTGTACGTGCCCTGGCTGGTGATGATTGCCTCCCTGCACACGATGCTCATTGCCAAACGCTCGTCGACAGGCTTAAAAACGGCCATTATCCTGACCATCGCTCAGTTTCTGCTCATTCTGTACTCTACCTTTCTGGCACGTAGCGGTATCTTGGGTAATGCATCCGTTCACTCGTTTACCGACTTAGGCTTGTCCGGGCAAATATTGCTTTACCTGCTGGCGTTCGTGGTCATGGCCATTGTACTGGCGGTTGTTAAATGGAAGCACATACCGAGCGACGCCGATGAGGCTTCGGTTTACACTAAAGAGTTCTGGGTATTTATTGGCGCCACGGTGCTGTGTCTGGCGGCTTTTCAGGTCATTGCCACTACGTCTATCCCGGTCTATAACAAGATTCTGGAAGCCTTTGGCAAAATATCGAACTTAGCCCTACCGGCCGATCAGCCAGCACACTACAGCAAATTTCAGATTTGGTTTTTTGCGGTTATCGCTCTGCTGACAGGTATCGGCCAGTACATGTGGTGGCGCAAACTAGACAATAAAAAATGGGACGCGCTCATTACACCCGGTATTCTTACGCTGCTCATGAGCGCGGCCCTGATCGCCTTTGGCGAGATCAAGAACCCAGTCTACATGGTATTGGTCGTGACATCGGTGTTTGCCCTAACAACC
>JAQBNX010000430.1 GCA_028288385.1 Spirosoma sp. | reverse complement strand
GTGCCAGCCCGTTGTGGCCCATTCGTTATACACAGACTGAGCACCAGGCCCTCCATAGATATCCAGGACCACGGGGTACTTATGGGTAGGGTTGAAATCGAGTGGTTTAATAAGCGATATGTCAATTTTTTGGCCATCCGACGTAGTGAAACTGCTCAGTTCTTTGGGCGCATAGGCGTGACTGGCCACGTAATCTGTTACGGTGGCGTTGGTTTCAAGGGATTTAATGAGTTTACCCTTTGTGTCGCGCAACTCAACCTGGGTGGGCGTCTGCACGTTCGAGTATTTATCAATAAAAAACTGACCGTTTGGCGACATATTAACAGTATGACGGCCGGCCACCGTCGTAAGCCGACGCTTGTTCCTGCCGTCGAGGTCGGCCACAAACAGGTGCCGCTCCAGGGGCGATACTTCGGTGGAGGTGAAATACGCTTTTCCCGCTTTTGGGTCGATGTGGTGGACATAGGTTACCTCCCACGGTCCGCTGGTGACCGCATTGAGCAGTTTGCCCGAGTAGTCGTACCGGTAGAGATGCGCAAAACCGTCGCGGTCCGACAGCCAGTAAAACTCTTTGCTATCGGCCGGAAAGTAGATTAGGTGATTAATTCCGGCGAAGAAATCGAAAACATCGACCCACGTAGTGGCGGCCTCTTCCATGATCTGCGTTGTGTTGCCGGTACGTGCATCCGCCATAAACAGCCGAAGGTGGTTCTGTTTGCGGTTCAGGTGCATCAGGGCAAGCTTGCCCTCCTGCGATGTCCAGTAAATACGCGGAATGTAACCGTCCCCAAGATCGACCTTCATCCATTCCTTTTTTTGGTTAGCCACGTCAATCACGCCAATGCGAACCGTCGGATTTTTATCGCCAACCCGTGGGTAGGGCAAGGAGTCAAATTTCTCATCAAACCCTTTGTAATCGGTCAGTTTATAAATGGGCACCTGCCGCTCGTCGGACTGCCAGAAGGCAATGAATTTACTATCGGGTGACCACTCCCAGGCCTGTGCCAGCCCAAATTCCTCTTCATAGGCCCAGCCAAATCGGCCATTATAAAACGCCGGTTTAGCATCGCTGGTTAGTTGTGTCTCGCGCTGGGTAGCAAAATCGAACAGAAACAAATTCCCGCCCCGTTCATAGCCAATTTTTTGACCATCGGGTGCTAGCTCGGCCGTTTGCGCGTCCCTAGCCACGAGTTTCAGGCTTTTACCAGCCACCGAATACACGTAGTAGTCAGACACACCCGAGCGCCGGTAAACCGGCCGAAAGTTGGTCTGAAACAGGATGTTCTTGGAGTCTTTGGACCACTGAAATGAGCCGTAGGTGAAGGGCCTGTCGGTGCCGGGAAACTTAAGCTGGCTACCGTCAAACACAACGGTTTCGATCCGGTCTTTTGGCGATATGGTTTTAATAATCTGCCGACCGTCGATGTATGAGAATTTGTTGCCGCCTTCGATCCAGTTAACGCTGCGCGGACCCGCCGAACCGCTAAGCTGCCCGGTAGCCGCTAATGCCTGCTGAAGCGTGGTGTAACGCTGCCTGGTTTGAGCATGGGCCGATTGCAGACCCACACTGTTTGCAAGAAGGGCTGCCAGGCTAAACAGCCATGCCAATGAATTAGATTTTGTCATAAAAATTATGCGTATTGACAGACCAAAGTTATGATAAATAGGCATCGGCCGGTTCAGAAGCCTCCTCTCTCTTATGGTTATACTAACCCAAAATTAATGAGTACTAATAGCTATGTACCAGCTGATTAGGTGCAGGATTACATAGCACATATAGCTACGCGCCCATACTCTTCCAGTTCCACCAACAGGTTGAATGGCATGAATTTTCGAAGTGGAGTAATCCAGCGGTCAGTTCTGCATTCCTGATCCAGTAACTCACAACACCGGATGTTTTTTATGCCATGCGGTAGCGTCCTGGTACGCTTTGGCTACAGCCAGCACTTTCCCTTCCTCGAACAACTGCCCCATAAACGTAATGCTCGTGGGCAGATTCTCCTTCGTGAATCCGTTGGGTAGCACTACACAGGGATGGCCCGTCAGGTTCGTGAGCGTTAGGTTGCTACTGGCATAGACTGGGCTGATATACACATCCAGTTTGGCTTTTTTTAACTGAGCCGCCATCTCATTAATCAGTCTAGTGCGGGCCCGGTTGGCCTGAATGTACTCGACTGCCGGGACAAATCTGGCCGACCGAAAGGCATTAGGCCAGGCGTTTTTTCCCTGTCGCACCATTAGGTCATCGCGTCCCGAACGGGTTAACTCATCGAACGACGCTGCGGCTTCAACCGTTAGGAGAAACGAAATCCGGCCAGGGGGAACACTCGTTGGCAAATCAAACGGCACTAACTCTGCCCCTAATTTACGTAATGTCTGAAGCGTGAGTGAGTCATTTGCCCGATTGGCATAATTGCTTTCAAAACCCTTTTTGACATAGCCAATTCTGAGTCCTTTCAGAGTTGTAAGCGGGGCATAGCGAAATGGAGCGGCCATAACCGTAGGGTCATTGCCATCAGGACCGTAAATGGCATTAAATACTAGCGCACAATCTTCAACCGATCGGGTGATAGGCCCAATTTTATCCATGCTCCAGCTCAGTGCCATGGCCCCATGCCGACTCACCCGCCCATATGTTGGACGCAGACCCGTGGTGCCACAAACGGTAGAAGGCGAAACTATAGAACCCAGGGTTTCGGTGCCAATAGCAAAGGGCAGCAAACCCGCCGAGACACTCGATGCCGACCCTGCCGACGAGCCGCTGGAACCTGTTTCAGTATTCCAGGGGTTGCGCGTCATGCCACCAAACCAAACATCGCCCATGGCTAACGCTCCTAATGTCATTTTGGCGCATAATACGGCCCCAGCTTCTTCGAGTTTCCGGACTACTGTCGCGTCGAGGTCCAGCGTCTGGTCTTTATAAGGTGCAGCCCCCCAGGTTGTTTTGTAGCCCCTTTTCGCTAATAAATCTTTGGCGCCATACGGAATGCCGTGCAGTGATCCCCGGTACTTGCCGGCTTTCAGTTCAGCGTCGGCCTGTCTGGCCTGGCTCAGGGCCAGTTCCTCCGTTAACGTAATGACGCAATGCAATTTAGGATCATAGGTTTTGAGCCGCTTCAGGAAGAACTGGGTGAGTTCGACCGACGACAGCTGCCTGGTTCGGATTAACTCGCCCAACTGCCCAACGGTGTAGTAGGCCAGTTCATCGCGGTTTGCGGGTAATGTAACCTTACCCAAAGACGACGCCTTGAACGACGACTGGCCGGTAGGGAGGGCAAAACCCGCCGGGAGCGGATTGAAATACAGCGCGGGTGCTACGTCATTGGGTAAATCAATCTTGCGCAGAGCCTCGTAACTGGTGCGGGCATTGTTAACATTATCGAGCATGGAGTCGCGCTCGGCCGCAGTAAATTCCAGTCCAAAGACCCTGGAAGCTACGTCGATCATGTCACTCGTGAGGGGCTTTTTTGGATCGTCGGGAGCGGTGATAAACGCTCCCAGCAGGAAACTACCGGCGCAGGCAGCCAAAATCGTAATCGTTCGTTTCATTCGGGTTGTTGACAGAGTTTAACCCAAAGTACGACAGCGAACGGTTTAAACCGATGGTTGCATGGAGAATTCTCTATGCAGTGCTACTATTTGTGGCAGCAGCAGTTGTTCTTCATCATTGTGCAGGACATAATCGGCCAGTTGTAGCCGGTCTGCATCGCTCACCTGCCGGTCCATGATGTGCTGAATTTCGGCGGGCGAACGGTGTGGGTCGCGGAGACGAATGCGCTCTATTCGGAGGGCAACCGGAGCCAGTACTACCACCACTTTGTCGAGCGTATTGCCGTCGCCGGCTGCACGCATCAGCGCAGCTTCCTTAATTACATACGGTTTGTCCGCATGCTGGCCCACCCACAGGGTTGTATCGGCAAACACGCGGGGGTGGATAACGGCGTTGAGTTGGTCGAGCAAAAGTGGCTCGGCAAACACCTGCGATGCAACCCATGCCCGGTTGTACCGCCCCAGGCTATCATAAGCCCCGGAACCCAGCACCCGCATTACGTCAGCTTTTAGAATTGGGTCATGTTCGGTCAGCCATTTAGCCCGCTCGTCGGCGTAGTAGACCGGAGCACCCAGCGTCTCGAACACGCGGCATACCAGACTCTTACCCGAGCCAATACCACCCGTTACGCCGATTTGAAGCGGTGTTTTCATAGCAGGAAACTAAGGAAAGCGCAAAAGAAGGGCTAATATAGGTCGCAAGAGGCTTTTACTACCACTTTCTTACCCTCATTGAGTTGGGGGCGACAGCAACTCACCAACCTCAAAACTTACGATCACGCGGTCGGTGCTAACCTGAAGCAGTGGGTGTTTAAACTGGTTCAGGAGGATCTCTTCGTCATAATTGTCGACGATGCGCTTGCGGAAGATCTTGATCATTAGTGTATCTGGCAAACCACGAACCAGGCGATCCGGCCCGGTAACCTCAATGGTGCGGGGCGTAACGTTTATCTGACTGGACACAAGGTAGCGGGGTGCCAGATTGATGTGGAGGCTGTCGACCATCAGTCGAATTGTTTTTGTCATGCGTCGGTCGAAACCCAGTTCGAGCGTATCAGCCACTACGTAATTAACCTGTAATTTCTTAACCTGCTCGGCCACCGCAGCCGCCAGCGACGAAGTGTTGATGACCGATGCCCGGATGGGGTCCTTCACTGCATAATCGACCGGTTCGACCCGAAACGGCAGCCATGAGTGCCGCAACAATCCCCAGCCATCGCTCGATACGTTGACCGTGACGGTACGAGGCAGCGGTGTTGTCGGCACATATAGCGAATCGTTATAAACGAAGTGCACCGGATACTCAACATTCAGTGTATAACCGTTTTTGTTGAGCGCGTTCAGAAACCAGAACAGCGAAGCCGCTGCCAGACAAAGCAGCGCTCTGGCAGGCAGAAACGGGCGGGTATGTGGCAATGTCGTCACAGAGTTTCCGGGTAGAGAAGAGATCAGTTCACCGACGTATCAATATTCGGTTGCGTCTCGTTGGTACGCCAATAGCCAAATAGTATAATATAAGTGCGCTCGCACTTCTGGTGACGATGCAGCAGGTTCGAAGGAGTCATGCCGGCTGTTTCTTTACTCGGTTTTGGTGCTAAGTTCCCGCGCAATCGACGATTTCTCGAACGTCATCTTCACACCCCGGTCTACTTCGAGCGTGACGGTGGGGCCGTCAACCGATGCAACCCGGCCATGCAGACCACCGACCGTAACGACGCTATCCCCTTTTTTGAGGTTCTCCACAAAGTTCTTCTGGTCCTTCTGCTTTTTTTGCTGGGGCCGAATCATGAAAAAATAAAAGACGCCAATGACGGCCACCCATAGCAGGATGTTGTAGACCATGGGCGTACTGCCAGTTGGCGCGGCCTGTAATAAAATAAATGCCATAAAGTAAATTAGTTACGATTTCCTGGTTGAATCGACTTTAGGGTTCACCATCGCCTTGAATTGCAGATCCGTCATCGATGGATTCGTGTTGGCAAATACCGTAATGGTCTTGTTTTGCTGACCCATTTTACCCCGGCTATTAAACCGGACCCGGATAGATGACTTAGCCCCCGGAGCAACCGGTTCGCGCGGCCATTCAGGCGTAGTGCAACCGCACGAGGCAGTAATGTTATTAATAATCAAGGGGAATTCACCACTGTTGGTGAAAGCAAACGTATGCTCAACGGTGTCGCCCTCCGTAAGCGACCCAAAGTCATAAATGCCCTTCTCGGCAAAGGTGATCCGGGGCATTTTTTCGGATATTACTGCCTTCGATGTCTCGGCCTGCTTCCGGTTGTCGCAGCTCAGTTGTCCAAAACCAAGGCCGACAAGCAGGGCGCTAATAAGGAAGTTTCTAAGGTGCATTTGTTAAAAGGAGATTTATCAATTAAAAACCATCGGCCGAAATAGCCTATCTGTAAGGTACGGCCGGATTCGGTTTTACATGTTTTGCTGTTTGATCTGGGCCATCAGCCGATCTACGTCCTCAAGTAGCCGTTCCGCCTTTTCGCGGGCGTCGTTCACAACGCGCTGTCCTTCGTTTTTCGAGAGGTTTTCAGGCAGGTCAGTCGAATTGGCAAGCTGTACCAGTAATTGATCGATCTGTTCACGGTATTTGGACAACCGGAATGACAGGCGATCACGCGTAACGACTCCCTTATCGGGCGCATATAGCATACCAATGGAAAGTCCGCCAATGGCACCGGTCAGAAGAAAAAGTAAATCGCGGCCAGTTCTGCTCATCGTTGAAGAGTTATAAAGTTGTAGGCGTGTATCGTTGTATAGCCGGGGCGAATGAATGGAATGCTCCTGACTTACTATCTATAACGATAGAATAACGCCTATTTGTTATCCAGCAACCCGCGTCCACTTTTACGCAGACGACCCGAGGTTTGAAGTTTCTCGGAAAGGTTATCTAGTATTCCGTTGACAAATTTACCGCTTTTGGGCGTACTGTAGGCTTTTGCCAGTTCGATATATTCGTTAATGGTTACTTTGACCGGGATGTTTGGGAAACTCAACAACTCACAAACCGCCAGCTTCAGGATAATTTTGTCCAGCATCGCCACCCGCTCTACGTCCCAGTTCTGGAGTTGATCGACCAGGAGCTGCTCATACTCAGCGTCGTTTTCGATTGACTCCTGAAACAGCGTGTTCAAAAACCGTTCGTCTTCTTCCCAGTCGTCGGTCAGTGGTTCAAGTTGCAGGCCTGTGGCACTCTGCACCGATTTAAGCGTTTTGATGGCCAGCCCCCGCACTACTTCGCTGTTTTCGGCCCAGCTCAGGTCGATTTCGGCCAGATGGCCACGAATCACGTCGTGCTTGAACACCAGGGTACGCAGGACATACTGCGCCAGTGCCTGATCTTCGTCGGCAGTGTGGGTTCGCTGTTCGCAATAGGTCCGGTACGTATCGTCGGTTTTCAGTGCTTCGCGCAGGGCCTTGCGCACAAACCCCTGGTCGTCGACCCAGGAGATGCCATGACGCAGGGCTTCGTTCTGAAGGGGCTGGTGAGCCGCCAAGGCCTGAATGATGGTGTTAGAACTCAGGTTAGACTCGAACGGAAAGGGCACCTCATCCACGTTACGGTGAACGCGCTCGCTATCGGCGCGGGCTGCCTGACC
>JAQBNX010000400.1 GCA_028288385.1 Spirosoma sp. | reverse complement strand
GTGGATTTCCAGCCAATGCTGTCAGTGAAGTTTCCACCATCATTGATCCAACCACTGCTGAATAAGTGCCGGACGTATTAATGGCTGATTTCTAAATAGCCATTAGTACGTCCGGCACTTTTAGCTCGATTAGGTCCGGGGATAGAGGGCTAAACCACTGCCATAAACTGCTTATAATCAATTAGTTGTACATATGGGCCCCAGTTAAGATGTATGGCAAGCATAAAGCACGTGTGAATACCAACGAGCTTACGAATTGCTCAAGCGTAAATCCGTTCTGGTAGTAGCACCGATTTATGCCTGCTGTTACCTTTGCAGGATGCTAGCATTACGTTACCCGCTCGTATTGGCATCTGGCTCGCCCCGGCGGAAGCAGCTTATGACCGATGCCGGATTTCAGTTTACCATCGAAACTCGCCCTACCGACGAAATTTTCCCGCCCTCCATGCCAGCCGACGAGGTGGCCGAATACCTGGCCCGTCAGAAAGCGGATGAATTCCGCATTGACCTAGGCAGCCGCATCGTGCTGTGCGCCGACACGGTCGTGATTCTCGACAGGCAGATTCTGAATAAGCCATCCGACGAAGCCGATGCCAGCCGGATGCTGCGGGCGCTCTCCGGTCGCAGTCACCGGGTACGGACGGGTGTGTGCATACTAACACCCGACGAAACCGTTTCCTTCACCGACGAAACCACCGTATTGTTTGCCAGTCTGACCGACGAAGAAATTACGTATTACATCCACGAATGCAAACCATTCGACAAGGCTGGAGCCTACGGGGCGCAGGATTTTATTGGCTTAGTAGGAATCGAACAGTTGAAAGGCTCCTTTTACACCGTTATGGGCTTGCCTACACACCGCGTATATCAGGCGTTAAAACGATATGCTGTTGAAGGGAAGGAGTAGGTGAAGTTCAGGGCAAGGTCGTCGACAAAGAAAGCCCTGATCGAGGAATAAACAGGCTAATTGGATTTGATGTACAGGTGTAGTAGAATCAATCTCCGCTTAAACAGACCCAATTTTAAAAATTTGTGTACGTGTCAATCAGGGAGAACTAGCAACGCTTAAAGGTCCTCCAACTCTTGTTGCTGACGCAGACGAATGGATTCCCGTTTCGATTGGTAGTAGTTGATCAACTCATCAATCTGCTCATCCTGACTAGCAATTAGCTGCTGTAGTTCTAAAGCACTTAACGGGCCCGCTTGGGCGCGAATCTGTTCATGCTCATCTTCCAGTTCCTGAATAGCCTGGTTAACCTGGTTGTAATGGTTTTTCCATTCTTGGACGTGAACCCGAAGAAGATGTACCCATTTAGACTCAACAGCTCCGTAATCAGTAATAACAGGTGCTGTGTTCTCCAAGATCATCATTAACTTGTCTGTAGATTAGGTTACTTCAACTGGCTCTAAGTTTAATAAAACCAAAAATTTAAGTGTATATACTCGTTATTGGTGTTGGTAGAGTGCATATATGGTATATGACTACATAAAAACACGCAAGTCACTAAAAATGTTACATTTAGTTTAGCTACACCGTGTTGAGGTGGATTAAAGGAGGTGTAAATATACTCAAAGAATCCGTTTTATTCCTCAATGTTATCAGCTCGTTCGCTAAGTTGAGCGCTACCTCGCAATTACGCAACCCCTCAATTGCCCACCCTCTCCATTATTGGGTCTGAGTTCCTTCAATGCGATACACGGGCGTTTCGGCAAAACGAGAGGCCACTATTACTTTTACATTCTCAGCGTGCGCTTTGAATAAGTCGCCCACAATCTGTGGCGAGTTATTGTCTCTCGACAGATGAGAAAGCAGTATGTGGCTCATAAATGCCGGTTTGTGCTGCCTGAACAAGGCCAGTGCCTGGTGGTTTGATAGGTGACCTTCGTCGCTTTGAATCCGCTTTTTTAGATAAGGTGGATAACGCCCCAGCAGCAGCATGTCGTCGTCGTAATTGGTTTCAAGGAAGGCAGCATGGCATTGGCTGAAGTGGTGAATTACGTGATGGCAGACTGCGCCAATGTCTGTAAACACCCCCACGCTGGTTTGCCCGTCTGCCACCAGAAAACTGTGCGGATCGCGGGCATCGTGTTGCTTAGGAAACGCCGTAATTACCAGATCACCAACATAAATGGGCTCATATCCCCGCAGGGGACGGATAGGATAACTCATCGCCGACAATCCCGAACCATGCAGCGTTTGAGGAGTGATGTATACGGGTAACTGGTGCTTTTTCGCCAACTGTGAAATGCCGCGAATATGGTCGCTGTGTTCGTGCGAAACAAAAATGGCCTTCACAGTTTGAAGTGACAGACCCAGCCGTTCCATGCGTCTTTCCGTTTCGCGGCAGGAGATACCTGCATCAATCAGCACGGCTTCATGCTCATTGCCAACGTAGTAGCAATTACCATTACTGCCTGAATTTAAAGAGGTGATAAAAAGTGGCATTCAGTAGCAAAAAGACAGTTTAGGAATAAGTGCTTACGTCAGTCCCTGTTTATATCTAACATAATTGCCCGAAAATAGTGTCTGAATAAACGTCATATGGATGGCAAATTCATATTTGCTATACCTGTGTCCAGACCGCAATTTTATGAGATACCGAACGATATGAATACAGTACGTATTGGTGTAAGTTTACTTTTTGTTTGAACTGTAACTTACGATTAATGCGTGTACTCTACCAAACCCTCTGTCTTTGTTGCTGTCTGTTATCACCGGTATTGGGAAAAACTGGCAGTTCTATTCTAACCAGTCAGCCTGCTTATCCAACACGGAATGCCAGGCAAACACTCCTCTTCAATTTAGCTCAGTCCGGGAATAGTGGGGTCAAGGACTTGCTGGATAAAACAGAGGATGCTTATTGGTCGTTCAGCGGAGACAGCACCGAATCCGGCGACAAATTTAAGTTTCTGACCGTCCCGCTAGCCAATTTTACAGGTCCTTTTTCTACGGACAAACTTATAACCCGCGTTATTTCCGATACGTTCTACCTGAACATGCTACCCGAACCGGCCATTTTGGCCCTTCCTGCCAACGTCGTCGATGGCATTAATTACGTTGGTACTACCCCCACAGATCCCGGCAAAGCTATACTGGTGCTGTATGCGCCTAAGAAAAACTATGTTCACCTACTGGGCGAATTCAATAACTGGACCATGAATCCAGCCTATCTGATGAACCGTACCCCCGATGGCAACCGCTATTGGATCGAACTACCTCTTAAATTGGGCGAAACTACTTTTCAGTACCTCGTCGACGGGACCATTGCCGTAGCTGACCCGTATTCGGAAAAGATTCTCGACCGCAG
>JAQBNX010000382.1 GCA_028288385.1 Spirosoma sp. | reverse complement strand
GTTATAAGGACGTTAAAATTAACATCATCGATACACCGGGCCACAGTGACTTCGGCGGTGAGGTTGAACGCGTACTGAAAATGGCCGATGGCGTTTGTCTGTTGGTCGATGCCTTTGAAGGCCCCATGCCTCAAACCCGTTTCGTGTTGGGTAAGGCGTTGCAACTAGGTTTGAAGCCAATAGTGATTGTTAACAAAGTTGATAAAGAGAACTGCCGCCCCGACGAAGTACACGAGCAGGTGTTCGACCTGATGTTCAACCTTGGCGCTACGGAAGACCAACTCGACTTTCCGACTGTATATGGTTCATCGAAGCAGGGCTGGATGGGGCCAGACTGGAAACAACCCACCGACAACATTACGTATCTGCTCGACACCATCGTTGAGCACATTCAACCGGCGGCCATGAACGAAGGTCTGCCGCAAATGCAGATTACATCGCTCGATTATTCGGCGTTTGTGGGCCGGATTGCCATTGGCCGGGTACACAGAGGTACGCTGAAAGAAGGTGCCAATATGGCCCTTGTGAAGTCAGACGGGTCTGTTAAGAAAGTTAAAATCAAAGAACTGCAAACGTTCGAAGGACTCGGTAAAGCAAAAGCATCCGAAGTCCCTTGTGGCGATATCTGCGCCGTAACCGGTCTGGAGGAGTTTGAAATTGGGGATACGCTCACGGACCTCGAAAACCCAGAAGCCCTCACCCGTATTTCGGTCGATGAACCAACCATGAACATGCTGTTCACGATCAACAACTCGCCGTTCTTTGGGAAGGAAGGCAAGTTTGTAACATCGCGTCACCTGCGTGACCGGCTTTATAAAGAAATTGAGAAAAATCTCGCGCTACGCGTCGAAGCTACTGACAGCGAAGACCGCTTTCTGGTGTACGGTCGGGGTATTCTGCACTTGTCTGTTCTGATTGAGACCATGCGTCGCGAGGGCTACGAATTACAGGTTGGTCAGCCGCAGGTGTTATATAAAGAAGATGAGAACGGACACAAACTGGAGCCTATTGAAACGCTCGTAGTCGACGTACCGGAAGAAACGGCAGGAAAGGTGATCGAACTGGCCACCCAGCGCAAAGGAGAACTGCTCATTATGGAGCCGAAGGGCGACCTCCAGCACCTTGAGTTCGAGATTCCATCGCGGGGGCTTATTGGGCTGCGTTCCAACGTCCTGACCGCTACGTTCGGTGAGGCCGTTATGTCGCACCGGTTCAAAGAATACCAGGAATTTAAAGGACCAATTCCGGAGCGGATCAACGGGTCGCTGATCTCGATGACCAGCGGCATGGCTACGGCCTACTCGATTGACAAACTTCAGGATCGGGGTTCGTTCTTTGTGGAACCGGGCGATGAAATCTACGCAGGCCAGGTAATTGGTGAGCATAACCGCCAGAACGACATAGTCGTGAATGTGCAAACCGCCAAGCAATTGACCAATATGCGAGCGTCAGGTTCTGACACCAACGTCAGAATCGCTCCTAAAATCGCTTTCTCACTCGAAGAGTGCATGGAGTATATCCAAAAGGACGAGTACCTGGAGGTAACCCCTAAGTCGATGCGGATTCGGAAGATTTTCCTGGATGAAAACGAGCGCAAACGGAACCAGAATAAGTTTGCTATGGCGTAATCGCTCAATAAAAGAATGATTAATAACAGAAAAAGCCCATCCTGGTACCAGGATGGGCTTTTTCTGTTATTAATGTCAGGATGGCTTAACCAGTCGAAAAGCTACGGATGTTTTTGGATCGGCTGGTTGAGATACTGGTGTGGTAACGTAAGAAGCTTTGTTGATGAGTGCCGATTGGGCTGTGGTGTACTCGACTTGTCGGCGAGTAAGCTGGTATCCCGCGATGAACAGCGTAATACCAATAGTTAACATAACTAGTTTTTTCATGAGTGTTGAGTGAGAATTACAAGTTCAGCAGCCTGGATGTATAACCGTGGCTACATATGAAATGTTTCAAAAAGCCAGGCCAATTCGAAAAGCCATCCGATTGTATACCCTTGTTTCGTGTTTGGCCAACTCATTCCATGATAAGGGCTTCTCGGCGTTTGCTTCCTGCCGTTTGTAACTAAGCGAAAGAATAAAATTAGTATTGGTAGGTTTGCCGATACGGAAGCCAATGCCAGGCGATACGACCCACCCACCCGATGTTTTATAGCCGCTAGGGTCTTCGTTTAACCAGGTAAATCCCCAGCCGGTATCCAGACTGGTGAATATGCGCAGATTTTTTTGGGTATCCCTGGTTGGGCTTGGTCTGCTGATGTCATACCGGACGCTGGCGCAGACGGGCGTAATCATAGCCGTATTATACCAGTCGACGCCAACGGTTCCGCCAACAGCCAGCCGGGGACGTAGTTGTACGCCGTTGAACGTCTGAGCCGTTAGGTTAACGCGTTTGTCCACCGATTCTGTAAAGGGTGTACCGTATCTAACTTGCCCAAATAAGCCGCCAAACTCGGTCATGTTGGTGAACACAGGTTTAAACGGCGCCGTTTGGCCGGTGGCAAACAGCGGAGCAAGCCAAACTAAGGAGAATAGTAATTTATTCATGATCGAAACATCCCGTTTAGTAAGGCCGATTAACCGGAATTTTGCTCAATTGCGTCAACTGACCGGGATTGGTATAATCGAACTGGTATAATCCGTCTCGACCAATTACCAATAATGTTCCCGTTAAGGGAATGACATCGTAAGCGTGCATACTGGTTAGGTGTTGCAACTGCTTTACGGCAAGCGCCGACCGGGCGTCAAAGGTTTTAAGACCAAACTCGCCTTCGCAGATGAACAGGTTTGGAAAATCAATGCCTAAACCATGCGGATTTTGCATGGGGTAGCTTCTTAGCAGACGCGGACTGGTCAGACTAGTAATGTCAATCACATCCAGTTGATTTGTGAAGCCACCACATTGGGTTCCATTGCGCAGGGTTACGTAGGCAATGTTGTCATGAACGGCCACCGGGTCGCAAACGCGTGCGTGCTGAAAAGTAGATAGGCGAACAGGGCTGGCTGGGTTGGCATTGTCGTAAATGTGCATCCCAGTCTGTGAGCCAATAAATAACTTATCCTTGTAAGGAAAAATAGTTTCGATACCCCACCCCAGGTTAATACGGGCCTGGGCTACCGGATTGGCAGCATCCTGGACGTTGAACAACTGCATATCGGTCTGGCCAACCGTGTACAGAAAGTCGCTGTATAGAGCAAACCGCGCCATGGACCCGGCCGTGCCATTGCTGTTGGGCGCTGTAGAAGCCGCGATGGGGGCAGCGCTACCCGATTGACTGCTAAACCGCACGACATCGCAATTGGGGCAGCCAACCCACTGCGATGCACCACCGCCTTCGCAATCCGTTTTAATGGTTTCTGTTACGTACTCGACGCGCTGGTCACTGAGCATAACAGACTGAGGGTTAATGCTCCACGAACCGCCTTCAAACTGACCGCTCGGAAAAACCGATTGCACCCGGCTTACCTCGCGGGGCTGGGCTGGGTTGCTGATGTCGAATGCTACGAGGTCCATGTAGCTGTCAGCGTAGAGAATGTTATTGCGAATGGCCATATCGCCGTTGCCCGGAATTCGCAAAAAAGCTACTGGGCGCGGAGCAGATGGGTTCCGGTTATCAATGAGGTGAATGCCTTCCTTGAGTTCATTGATGAACAAATAACCGCCTTTGGTGTAAATTTTGCCGGGTTTCTCCAAAGGCCGGACTTCTTCGGTTCGGACACCTTCCCGGATTTCGCGCAGGCTGAGTGTAACAGGAACGTAACGCCGGTACGTGCGGGTTTCTTTGCATTGATCTGTACATCCGGTTAGCGACAACACGAACAGCAGACAAAGTGGTAAAAGGTTCGGTTTCATATGCGTGGCTTGGTTAATGTCAGGGATAGGATTCAAGCCCCACTAAAAGCGTTGTAATCGAATAAAAAAATTGCCCGGCTGTCCTGATTAC
This sequence comes from Spirosoma sp., assembly GCA_028288385.1. Taxonomy (GTDB): domain Bacteria; phylum Bacteroidota; class Bacteroidia; order Cytophagales; family Spirosomataceae; genus Spirosoma. The sequence goes on along the minus strand of JAQBNX010000382.1, from coordinate 203 downwards.
GGCCGAGCAATGTTGGTCTTACACAAAAAATCAGAAATTAATGTTTTTGCTTTTTATTCGTCGGCTGAGTGTCACATGGTACAATGCTACGTGGATCCAGCCGGGTTCCGCTCGTTTCTAAATCTCAACTGGTTTTTTTGTACACCAGGACCCCCGGTTTATCTCCGCCGTGATACAGCCGCAACAGATTATCGGATGGTATT
>JAQBNX010000516.1 GCA_028288385.1 Spirosoma sp. | reverse complement strand
TCAAGAGACCTTCTTTATCGCCGTACATTCCAACTAAGTCGACATCACCCGGGTTAGCCACCTTTGTGATCCGGCCATAAAACAACCGAAGGTCAAAGGCGTCGGCCAGATTTTTGTGCTGTGCCTGGTTCTGAGGGTTATACCAGATGAACTTCTTAGGATCACTGCGGAAAAGCCTGTCCATATCCTTGTACCTAAACGTAGCCAAAGGCGTTTCGACACCAGCCGTGTTTTTGTCAGATGGCAGGTAGATTGTTACCGTTTGGATATCATAGTACAAACGGGAACGCTTCTTATCGAAGATCCAGTCCTCTTTCAATTCCATGATATTGTAATCCTTGGCAAAATATTCGTCGCCCTGAATAGCCGGAACAGCTGCTACTGTATCTTTGGGCGCTTCTACTACTGGAGCAGTAATGGTTTTTTTGCCCTTGCCTTTAGTAGTCTTAGCTGTTGCTTTTTTCTTAGGTGAGGGGCCCCAACCATCATCAACAGGCTGAGCAGCCGCTTTCTTAGGCGCACCCCATCCATCATCGGCTGGTTTAGCGGCTGGTTTCTTAGGATCCGTTTTCTTGGCATCACCCCAACCATCGCCAGCACCACCAGCAGTATTTTCAGTACCAAAACCAGCTGCTATTTCTTCAGCAGACAACTGCGGTGCCGAATTAGGCATAATCAGTCGTTTCTGAATTTTGTCGGGCGTCAATTTCGTCTTCACCGAATCGTTTTCATAGCCATCGATCAGCCCGGCCTTCATTGCCTCGATCAGGTACTTCGTAATCTCGTTATTCTTTGAGAACATCGACTGATTCTGCTTCTCCTTCAGGTCGATCCGACGCCAAAGGGTTTTCTTCATCATAATGTCAGTGTCGCTGATTCCCCGAACCGACAGCGAGTCGGTACTGGTGCGGGCCCTCTCCTGTGCCATCACCATCTCACCGGTCACAGCCAGTAATGTAGCAACCACGGCTATTGTTCTGATATTTTTCATCTTCAGGTCTTTCATGTCTTTTCCGTACGCGACTAAATAACGAACAGCGAATTACTTTAGTGCACTTAATACAGAGCAACAGTTTGTTGGGGGCTGCCCATAGGTACATCACTAATATCACCCCGGAAGTTTCGGCGCTGTACACCGTCTACCTGAATTGAATAACGGTCGCCAGGCTGTGCTTCTGCTGCTAAAGAACCTAGTGAACCGCCACCAGGACCCAGGTTAACCTGACCAATTTTTCGCGTTCCACGAGCTAAAATGACCGTAATGCCTGTTACGCGGAAATTAGCGTCATCTGGCGAGTAATTGCGGAAGCTTTCATCAGCAACTGCCGTCACACGAACACTACGGGCTGAACCAACTGGCACACCACGTGGATCACCAGCTTTAGTACCACCTATGTAATATTCAAGCGTTGGCCGGGGTACCCGGTTTACACGAAAGTCATTTTTACCCAGGAGACTACCACCATTGCTTACATTTAGCGTTACTCGCGCCGAACTCGGGATAATTGTAATCTTTCCTTTCTCGCCCGAGCTTATTACCGAACCACCATCGGCAGAGAAGCTTGGATTCCACAATGCTCCTAGTTGTGGGCTTTGAACACTCAGTTAATTGGCACAACCCAGCAACAACGGCGGGAATGAACCCGACTCGATTTCGTACGTGGGCTTAGCGACAAAATATTCCTGATTAAAGCTCACCGTTTTGTTTTCACCGTTCGGCTGCTGATACGATATTGACCCGTTTAACGTCCGGCGAGCCAGGCCATTTTTATCATAAGAACCGCCCTGCGCGGTAAATTCGATGATACCCTGGCCATCCTGAATACGAACCGGACCACCATTCAAACTCATACGGGGCTGAATGCCTGACGAGGAAGCAGCCAGAAACATCTGTCCTTTGAACTTAGTACCAGCAACTACAACCTTCGATTCCATGCTAAGCATAGCCAGAATCTTGTCGAACTTTACGTCTTGTGCGCCTACTTTGCTGGCAAGGTGGTTCAGCACTTCACCTTCAATACGCCGAACGTCTGACTGACGCTGGGTTAGCACGGCTAAAGCAGCAGGAACAGGCGTCTGGGCAAAGTTTAATTCACCAAAGTCTTTAGTACGTTGCTCAGGGGACCGGCTCATCATTGGGTCATCCTTACCATCCAGCGCCAGAGAGTTATACTTGGCTGGCGAAAATTTCGATAAGCCCGTTATGTAGTTGTCCAGATTCTTCTTGAGTGTATAAGCTTCTCCATTTCGGTTGCCACCGATCATGATTTGAGCTACTTTTTCCTCTTCGCTCAAATTGCGAATGGAACCTGCTTCATCGACCCCACCGCCAGCATCAGTTATGATACGTTGTTTGAGGTTATCAATCTGACCAATAATGTCGGCCGTCTGCTTACGCACATCATCGGCCTGTTTCACAATAGCCAGATCGTTTGCCCGGTTGCCGGACTTTTGTACGGTTGCCCGAATATTTTCCAGTGTAGACTGGTTCACTCGATTGGACGATCCCGTAGACTGTTCCAGGCTATTATTCAATAATACGAATTTCTCCAGAATGGCCGATGTGACCTGTAGGGCCAACAGTGCGGTCAATACCAGATACATCATCCCGATCATTTTCTGACGGGGTGTTTCCTTTATGCCTGCCATGAAATTGTAATGAGTTGTAGAGAGTTATAAAGCTGTAGAGTAATAAAGTTGTAGAATTGGTGTCAGGCCAGGCCTGAACATCACCCATACTACAACTCTACAACTCGTTGCTAACTTCTTAATTACCGCGCATAGCGGTCAGCATGCTACCATAGACATTATTAAGCGATGCCAGGTTGCCAGTCAGCTTAGCCATCTCGCTCTTAAACTGCTGCGTATCGCGAGAGGCATCAGTCATGTTTTCCATCGCCGAGGTCAAACTGCCATAGAAAGCGTTCATTGCTTTCAGGTGCTTGTTGGTGTCCTGCAATTCCAGCTCATAGACTGCGTTCAAGGCACCCATGTTTTTGGTTACCTTCTGCGTTTGATCACGAAGTTCTTTGGTATCGTTGGTCGCATCGGCCATCGAACTAACCGCTGTAATCGCCGTGTTGTACGACTTATTCATCTCGGTCAGCGAGTTGGAGGCCGTTTTTACGTTCCGTGCATAGTCGTTGGTGGCTACGGTTGCATCCGTCAGGTCGGTTAGTTTCGACACTGTTTCGTTCAGGTTGCGAAAACCCGAACCAAGGCGCTCAAACACATCGGGTGTCACTTTGGCTTGCGCAAGCATCTGATCCATATTGCCCGTAAGACCATTGGCCTGAGCAACAGGTTTGCGAGCTTCTCCTTTGAAGTCATCGGCTAATTCGGGGTACACTTTCTCCCACGCATAGTCGGTTCCACCTGGAACAGGCTGCGTGAAACTCTGTACTGCATAAAGTGCAAATATTACGACCTCGGTTAGTAGACCGAGTGTGAGCATAAAGCCGAACTGTTCGTTGTGCGTGATCTTTGCCCAGGCTCCGAAAATAACGACGGCAGCCCCGGCACTATAAATAGTTGGTACTAAACGATCCCAAAAGAAATTTGTGGACTTTGCTGTTGCCATGATAGCGATTATTGATTGGATTGGGTAAGTGACTTTGGGTACTTTTTAGGCTTTCGTTGTTTTTGTCGAAGCCGATTTTTTACTGCTCTTGCTTTTACTGCTGCCTCCAACCCGACCACCACGGGCTGAAGCTGTGCGGCCTTCAAGATTGTCCATCACGCAGCGGAAACCAATAAACGAGCGCTTTTGATCTTCATATTCATAAGAACGCGTTCCTGTTTCCAGATAGTATGCAATGTCCTTCCACGAACCACCACGAACCACTTTACGTGGCTCGTCAGCATTCTGATTGTCCGGGTTCATATCCCAAACGATAGCATTAGTGTTATCGGCATAGGCATCCCGGCACCATTCTGCCACGTTGCCCGACATATTATACAGACCATAATCATTGGGACTATAGGCTGTTGCGGGTGCCGTATAAGGGTAGCCATCGGCGTCGAAATTACCCCGTTGTGGTTTAAAGTTAGCTAAATAACAGCCTTTGCCGTTGGCAACGTAAGGGTTGCCCCAGGGGTACTTGGCCCCCTGTTTACCACCCCGGGCAGCCCATTCCCACTCAGCTTCAGATGGAAGCCGAAACCGGGGAGAGTTTAACTGGCCTTCTTTTTGGCGGTAATCGTTATACATATTCGAACGCCACTGGCTGAAGTGCTGCGCAGCCCTCCAGCTAACTCCTACCACCGGATACGTATCAAACGCCGGATGGGAGTAGTAATTCTCAAGCATTGGGTCACCGTTGTGGAAGGTAAAGTCATTTTTCCAAACCGTTGTATCCGGATAGAAATTGGCCATTATTTCTTCCTCCCCCAGTACTGAAACAGAATCGGCCAAGAGTGCATTGACATACTGGCGATACTCATGGTTCGAGATCTCGGCATCGTCCATATAAAACGAACTAATGGTTACCTGCCGGTTCATGTTTATCTGAGTAGCTGCTACGTCCTCATCAGCCTGACCCATGATAAACGAACCCGATGGTACCAGCACCATGCCATAGGGTGTCGTTTGTTTAAAGCCTTTGCGCGCCGTAGCCGTAATCTCTCCATTCGTAATGCCTACGTCACTTCCTTTGCCCCCTTTTCCGCCAAACTTCGATTTCACAAACCCGCAACCCTGTACCAGCAGGATTACTGTTGCGATCATCATCACCCGGGATGCGTTGACTATAAACCAGTTGTACTTCATCATTGTAGACTTTTTTGACCCTCTTCTTGTGCGAGACCAGACTAAAAACGAAAATCTGTTTGGTTATTGTATGTAACAAACTCTTCAAACTTAAATTCTTGAGATAAAGATTACATGACTGTTCAGATAGGCTGAAGTAGCATGAAATGACTTTACCCAATTCTTCAAAAATACTGCTTTGACATTAAACAGTCTAACAAGAATGTTGCCAAAAAACCGCTCCCTTCGAGTGCCATCGTAAAACAGGCACTTATCTACCTGTTTAGTACCGGAATCGGGGTGTCCGAATAATAGGTTTTTTGCGCGTGTCAGGTGCCGGTAGGGCATAAGCCAGCAACAGTTCATGAGACGTCAGGCTTTTAATTTGAGTTCCACCCGTAACAAGATCCAGTGAATACCCAACTCGCAGGGCATTGTTACGCATAAGATTAATTCCGGCCGTAGCCATAATAGCATCGCCGAGCCGATAGCCTACACCCGCCCAGATTCGATTGTCATACGTACCAGTTAGGTTGGCCGTTATGGCAGAAGCCCGGGCTCTGCCAGTCGTGCTGTATTGTACTAAGATAGATGGCTGCACGTCAATATTGTAACCAACACCAAGTCGGTATCCAGCGGTAAGGTTGATGGTACGGTCCAGCGGATCTGTTGAGCGGGCAGTAACCAGGGAATAGGTTGCTGCGTTCAGGTGAGTCATGCTAACGCCAAGCCAGTAATCGGTCGTATTGTAATAAACACCAGCCGAGAAGTCAGGTTTCGCCTGGCTAACCCGACTCGTAGGGATACTTGGATCATTTGCCTCACCAGGGCGAAATAATTCACCGTAGTTAATACCCCTGTTATAGAGACCTGCCTGAACGCCCAATGCCAGCGTTCCATTTTTCAACGGCATTCGGTAGGCATAGGCTACCTGCACGGCCTGGTTTATAATGGCACCTAATTTATCATTGAATGCATAGATACCCACGCCACTTTTCAGGCTGGCCAGTGGCATATTATACGATAGCAATTGCGTAGTCTGCGCCCCACCGTCGCTGGCTATAGTCGGCTGATAGCCAAGGTACTGAGTTCGATGTGTGATCTGTAACCGCGACACTCCTTCCGACCCGGCTGCCGCCGGATTGTAGTAAAGCGGGTTATACATATACATGCTAAACTGAGGGTCCTGTTGAGCCAGGGATGCTGGAGTCAACCAGCCTGTAATCAAAGTCAGTAGGAACAGCCGGGCAACTAAAACGTAGACAGTGTGAATCATACAACCTGAAGCAAAAAATGAGAACCACCAACGACTGAATCCGAATCAAACGTACTACTAAGACACGAACCATTCCGTATCTCTTCACTAAACGCCTGTCAGCCCAAAATATTGAACCAAAAACAGAGGCTGAATGCCTAAACGAGCATATACACCTGCGTTTAGGCATTCAGCCTTTCTTATAACGACGTCCGTTTATTGATTGTTGGCCTTTCGTATGTAGAGTTCTAGAGCGCCGGTCATCGAGGGAGCATTCGGCAATGGAGCTTCGATGTCGAGCATCAGGCCCGCTTCGGCAACAGCTTTTGCGGTTGTAGGGCCAAAAGCAGCCATCCGCGTACCATTTTGCTTGAAATCCGGAAAGT
>JAQBNX010000354.1 GCA_028288385.1 Spirosoma sp. | reverse complement strand
ATCTGCCGCCGGACCAGATTGCGCAGGACAAAAAGTTCGCTAACATAACCCAGCCGTGGCTCTACGGCGACCATTACAAGTGGCGGGCCATGCGCACCCAAGGCATCGATGAACGCTACTGTACGGGTGATGCCTCTGACTGGGAGAAGTTTGAAAAATGGGCAGAAACAGTGCCCTATACCCTACGTAACCCGCTGTATCACTGGACTCACCTCGAACTAAATAATCCCTTTGGCGTCAATGAACTGCTGAGTCCGGCATCGGCCCGGCGCATCTACGACACGTGCAACGAACAACTGCCCCAACTATCAACGCGGCAGTTACTGCAGCATTTCGATGTGCGCGTGGTTTGCACCACCGACGACCCGCTGGACTCGCTGACGTATCACGATCAGGTTGCCCATGATGGATTCGGGGTTAAAATTCTGCCTACGTTCCGTCCCGACAAAGCCATGGCTGCCGATGACCCTCAGGCGTTTCGGGCCTATGTGCAACGGGTAGAGGAGGTCACAAATGGTGAGATCACTACGCTTTCAACGTACCTGGACGCACTTAAATCCCGACACACGTATTTCGCCGATAGGGGTTGCCGCCTGTCCGACCACGGCCTGGAGTACATCAACGCAGATGATTACACCGAAAGCGAGGTCCAGGCCAGTTTTGACAAACTGATGGGAGGAACGTCGATGCTTAGCCCAGCCGAGGTATCAGCGTTTAAATCGTTTATGCTCGTGCAGTTTGCCGAATGGGATTACGAAAAAGGATGGACCCAGCAGTTTCACCTCGGTGCTCTGCGCAATAATAACCGCCGTCGGCTGCGCGATCTCGGCCCCGATACGGGCTGGGATAGCATCGGCGATTTCCCGCAGGCGGCTTCGCTGGCGCGTTTCTTAGGTGGTCTGGACGATCGCGACAAACTAGCCAAAACGATAATTTATAACCTCAACCCCGCCGATAATGAAGTCATGGCAACCATGATCGGCAACTTCAACGATGGCTCCGTGCGGGGCAAAGTGCAGTTTGGTTCGGGCTGGTGGTTTCTCGACCAGAAAGACGGGATGGAGCGGCAACTCAACGCACTTTCGAACATGGGCCTGCTCAGTACGTTCGTTGGCATGCTAACCGACTCGCGTAGTTTCCTGTCTTACAGCCGCCATGAGTACTTCCGTCGCATACTGTGCAACCTCTTTGGCAACGACGTCGAAAATGGTGAACTGCCCACCGACATTGACTGGATCGGTCAGCTAGTGCAGGACATTTGCTACCGGAATGCCGACCGTTATTTTGGTTTTTAACGCTTCTGCATGACGCATACCTTTGTCCAGGTCAACGGCCGCTCTGATGCGCCGGTAAGACTTCACGTCGTGCAAGCGGGTCCGGCCGAGGGACCGCTGGTAATTTTACTCCACGGATTTCCAGAATTCTGGTACGGCTGGAAACACCAGATTGAACCATTGGCCGACGCGGGCTATCATGTCTGGGCACCCGACCAGCGGGGGTATAATCTCAGCGACAAACCAGATGGCATTGCGGCTTATTCTATCGATACGTTAGCGGCCGATGTAGTGGACCTGATTAATGCAGCTGGCCGGCAGCAGGCGCTGGTTGTAGGGCACGACTGGGGCGCTGCCGTAGCCTGGTGGGTGGCAGCTCTCTATCCTGAGCGTGTGGAACGCCTGGTTGCGCTGAATGTGCCGCACCCCGCCGTCATGAAGCAGTATGCCAGCCGGAACGTCGGGCAGATGCTGCGAAGCTGGTACATTGGTTTTTTTCAGTTACCCATCCTGCCCGAAGCCCTGGCTCGCCTGGGTAACTGGGCAGTAATGGCCCATACGCTACGTTCCAGTAGCCGTTACGGTACCTTCAGCGATGCCGACATTGCGCAGTATAAACTGGCGTGGTCGCAGCCGGGGGCCATGCGGTCAATGATCAACTGGTACCGAGCCGCTCTGCAACAACCCCCCACTCGCAACATTACCATTCGGATCAGGGTGCCAACCTTACTTATTTGGGGCGTTCGGGATCAATTTCTTAAACGCGACATGGCCCAGCTTAGCATTGATCTCTGCGATGATGGTCAGGTTGTTTTTTTTGAGAAGGCCACCCACTGGGTGCAGCATGAAGAACCCGACCGGGTTACTCAACTCATAAAGACCAGCCGGTAACCTTCTTAGAATCCATGCGGTTGATGGAGTATTGTAATTAAAATCAGGAATGAATTCCTGAAAAGCATTTCCTGAATAATGGAATGAGCATTATTACGGCAATTGAGCGCGTCGGCAAACTATTGGCCTGATTGACTGTTGAATTTTGATGACTCACGGTATGGAATTTGTTGAACGCTATAAACAAGTAAGAGCACGTAGTGAAGCCATTTGCCAGGGACTACAAGCTGAGGACTTTGTGGTGCAGCCAATTAGCGATGTAAGTCCGCCTAAGTGGCATTTAGGGCATACTACCTGGTTTTTCGAAACCTTTGTCTTGCAACCCCTTGCCCCTAGGTATGCTGTTTTCGATGCGGGTTATAATTATGTTTTTAATAGCTATTACGAATCGGTTGGGGCCAGGGTAGTGCGAACAGACCGGGGCAATCTCAGTCGGCCGTCGGTCACAGATGTGCGTGCTTATCGCGCCTATGTTGACCAAGCCATGTGCCGGTTTCTAGCGGATGGGCGTATCCTTACCGAAGCCCTAATAGCCATCCTGGAATTGGGTTTCAACCACGAAGAGCAGCACCAGGAATTATTAATTACCGACATTAAATATATTCTGGGCCATAACCCTATGTTGCCTTCTTATGAGACTGACTATGCAAAACCAGCGGTTCCGGACATCAACCAGGAACAGTGGATTAGCCAGCCAGAAGGCATATATGAAATTGGGGCCAAAGGGGATACATTTTGCTTCGACAATGAGTTGAACCGGCACAAAGTCTACTTGCCGGCTTACCAAATTCAACAGCACCTGGTCAGCAATGCTGATTATCGTGCATTTATCGAAGATGGGGGCTATTCAGATTTTCGCCACTGGCATGCCGAAGGCTGGGAGTGGGTAAAAACCCATCAGATCAAGGCTCCGCTTTACTGGCATAAACTCGATGGTAACTGGCATCATTATACAGCCGAAGGGCTTACTCAATTGCCTTTGCATCAGCCGGTGTGCCACCTCAGCTACTATGAGGCCTGGGCCTATGCTCAATGGCGAGGGTTGCGCCTGCCGACTGAAGCCGAATGGGAAACGGCCCAGGACCGATTGCAGTGGGGCTCGCGTTGGGAATGGACCGAAAGTGCTTACCTTCCTTATCCCGGCTTTACCAAAGCAGAAGGGGCTATTGGCGAGTACAACGGCAAATTTATGGTTAACCAAATGGTGTTACGGGGCGCTTCGGAAGCGACTACACCGGGCCATAGCCGTCCCACCTACCGCAATTTTTTCCAGCCTCCCCTGCGCTGGCAATTTACCGGTCTAAGACTGGCCAGGTCAATCTAATTAATTCTGAATTTCATGAGTGACATTCTCGTTGACAGTGTATTTCGTCAGGACGTGATCAAGGGTCTTTCGGCCCGCCAGAAATATTTATTACCGAAATATTTTTACGATGCCAGGGGCGACTCTTTGTTTCAGGAAATCATGCAATTGCCGGAATACTATTTAACCCGGGCAGAAGAAGACATCCTGCGAGAAAAAAGCAGTGACATTCTACAGGCTTGTATAACCACCCAGACCACGTTTGATATCGTTGAACTGGGGGCAGGAGATGCCTCTAAAACAATTTACTTATTACGGGAAGCCTTACACCTCCAATGTAGTCAGCAATATTTCCCGATCGATATTTCGGCGAACATGATTGATCACCTCAATCAAAACTTACCCTGTCAACTGGCTGGTATGCGGGTAAATGGTCTTAGCGGAGAGTACTTTCCAATGCTTGCGCAATTGCAGGCTAGTCGACCTACTCCAAAGCTGGTATTGTTCCTGGGAGCCACCGTTGGTAATTTGTCGCCTGCTGAAGCACTGTCCTTTTTTCGGGACTTACATTCCTATTTAAATCTAGGCGATTACGTGCTTATTGGGTTTGATCTAAAGAAAAATCCGCAAACCATCCTGAATGCTTATAATGACAAGGGCGGCCTTACCCGGGCATTTAATCTCAATTTGCTGGAGCGAATTAATCAGGAATTAGGGGGCAACTTCAATCTGGCCAATTTTATTCATTACCCGGTCTATGACCCGATTACAGGGGCCTGTAAGAGTTACCTGATCAGCACCTGCTCCCAGCAGGTTTCGCTGGATGATGGGACCTATTTCGATTTTACTAAAGACGAACCGCTATACATGGAGGTGTCGCAGAAATACAGCGAAGCCGAAATTGCTCAGATGGGTCGGGAAGCGGGCTATGAACCAATACAGACGTTTTTTGATCGTCAGCAATTATTTACGGATGTACTTTGGCAAAAAGTCATTAGCTAACTGATAGACGCCAACAGAATAACTTGTTTCTCGCTCAATCTGGTTATACTCCTCTAACTGCCATACACTGGATTCCTTAGTGTGTGATTAATGAATGTCAGATTATGGCTGGATGGTAGTAGATGGGCAGCGGTTTTGCCCATATGAAAGGTAATTACACACTACCTAAAAGGCTTTTAAGGAAGTGGTTAAGCGATTCAGCCCTTCAAACGCCTATTGCTTATAGACCTTGCCGTCTTTCATGACGAACCGGACAGCCTGCAATGTTTTAATGTTCTGCGCTGGGTTCTCGTCTACGGCAATTAGGTCAGCGAATTTGCCTTTCTCAATGGAACCGATCTGCGTATCCATACCGAGCAGTCTGGCATTGGTCATCAAAGCCGATTTAAGGGCCTCGAGCGGTGGCATCCCCGCTTCGACCATATACTCAAATTCTTTGGCGTTGTAGCCGTGGATAAAGACACCGGCATCGGTACCGAAAGCGATTTTAACCCCTGCCTTGTAGGCTTTGGCAAACGTAGCCTGAAGTTTGGGCCCAACGGCCAGCGCTTTGGGCGTTACCAGGGCCGGATAGTATCCAAAATGTCGTGCTGAGTCGGCCACTGTCTTGCCTGCAATAATGGTGGGGACGTAGTAAGTGCCATATTTTTTAAACAGCTCAATGGCTTCATCATCCATCAGCGTGCCGTGCTCAATGGTCTGCACACCCGCTCTGATGGCTCGTTTCATGCCTTCAGCACCATGCGCGTGGGCCGCTACCGGGAAGCCATAATCTTTAGCAGCATCGACAACAGCTTTCACCTCTTCCTCCGTAAACTGAGCGCCAGAACCATCTTTGGCATTGCTCAACACCCCACCGGTAGCCGTAATTTTGATGAGGTCAGACCCATCCTTATAGCGTTGACGAACGGCTTTGCGGGCATCTTCGGGCCCATTAATAACCCCGTCTTCCGGACCGGGGTCACCCATTATATTTTTGCGGTAGCCATTGGTTGGGTCGGCATGGCCACCGGTTGTGGCAATGGATTTGCCAACTGTCAGCACGCGGGGACCATCAACCAGCCCGGCGTTGATTGCGTTGCGCAGCGATACGTTCACACCCGTGCCGCCGAGGTCCCGTACGGTAGTAAAGCCGGCCAGCAACGTTGTTTTGGCATACTGACCAGCCCGATAGGCCACATCAGCCGGGTTAAGGGTGAACTCATCAATAGTTCCGCCCCGGCGCGTCTGGTTTTCCAGATGAACGTGCATATCGATCAGGCCGGGCAAGACGGTTTTGTTTTTCATGTCCACCACCCGGTCCTGACCAGTGGGCTGGCTATAACCCTTTTCTACTGCCGAAATTTTATTGCCATCGACCACCACGGTCATCTGTGGCTGAAAGCTATTGCCAACCCCGTCGAAGAGGTTGCCGCAGTGAATGAGCGTACGCTGGGCCAGCAGAGGCTGAGCCAGCAGCGAAAGGCTCGCCAGCAGGTATATTTTTTTCATAGTTGAAGTTCCAAGTTGGTTGGGTACAAAAAAGCCGCAACATTTAGTTGCGGCCCTGAAATTAGTGAAAAGCCCCAGAAAACGTTTACAATCTGATTATCTGTACCACCGCGGTTTGTGTTTGGTTCTGAGGAGGAACCGATGGATACGGTGTTACATCGCGCAGAACGACACTGAATCGTTCGCTGTTCAGTAATATACTGGCAGAATCTAAGCGCGTTGCGTTATCCTGGTTGACGTTCGGCCCCAGAACCAGTCGGACCGTGGTGGAGTCAGTGTTTTTTGACAGCAGTAACGTAACTCTGGCTTGTCCGGCCCAGATGCAGGTAGCACCCGTTGGACAGCGGCTATCCTGAATTGAATCAACCCGAACCACAACTTCCGTAGCAAGTCGGCCTGATTGACGCAAACCTATGGCGATCGTATCAGATGGTGTCGTTACTGACGGTTTGCACGCTACTATGAAAACGGTACCCAGAAAGAGGAAACTATGAAACCAGTTGATTATCCCTACCATAATGCTTATCTTTTTTGATAAGGATACTCGCATCGGCTAAATAGTTGTAAAACGGATTTATTTTTTTACGATCACCCCATCGGCAACGAACGTAAGCGCTTTTTCGGGTTCGGTAATCTTCTCAATATCTTCCTTCGATTTGCCCGCATCCTGTGCATAATGACGTAATTCCGACACGGGCGTGGTGGTGGTTTCGGCAGTGCCTTCCAGTACAACAGTTTTACCGACAATGTCTTTGGGAACAAAGAAGCCGTAGTCTTTAAAACTTACCCGCATCACCTGCCCGTTGCCGGTTACTACGTTCATCCAGCAGCCTTTCACTTTGCAGACCGACTCCACAGTGCCTTCTACTTTGGCCGACATCTTGTCTTTCTCGCCCATTTTAGTGGCTAACTGAGTAGCGGGCATGGCGCCCTTGTCCGAGATTTTTTTGCCGTGGTAACTCATACCCGTCTGAGCAAACGTGCCGAAGGACGCGCCCAGCATCAGACTAATAATCAAGACGTTTTTCATCTAGTCAATACGTTATATTTACCCAAAAGTACCCATTCAAATGCACTTTTAAAATCGAGTTATGATACGTAGTAAGCAAATTATTTTGTATGGCCTTAGCGTAGTTTGTTTGATAGCCTGTCAGAAGAAAGGCGACGTAACCGAAGCCGGAAGCCACCGTACTACCTTCTTCGACAAGTCGGGTATGGACACAACGGTCAGTCCAGGCGACGATTTCTTTACGTATGCCAATGGTGGATGGGTGAAGAAAACAACTATTCCCGGCGATCAAACCGGCTGGGGGTCGTTCTACCAGCTTTATGAAGACAATCAACTAAAAACCAGGACAATCCTGGAGGAAGTGGCCAAATCTGACGCTAAAACGGGGAGTGTGTCTCAACAGGTTGGTGATTTCTATGCCAGCGGCATGGACACAGCCCTGATCGATAAACTGGGCTATGAACCGGTGAAGGCCGAACTGGCACGAATTGCGGCCTTGACCAACTACAAAGAGGTCCTGAACTACATCGCATCTGACAAAACTAACCGGGGCGGAGAGTTTATTGGTTTGTACGTGGGGGCCGACGACCGGCAGAGCAGCATCAACCGGCTCATATTCGGCCAGTCGGGACTGTCCTTGCCCGAAAAAGATTACTACACTAAAACCGACGCACCGACCCGGAAAGTGAGGGCGGCTTTTGTGGCTTACATGACCAAACTCTTTACGTTGATTGGTGTCGATTCGGTGTCGGCTCGTACTAAAGCCGATGCTCTACTGGAATTAGAGACCACGCTGGCCCGTTCCCACAAAGCGCCCGCCGATTTGCGCGATCCGGTGGCCAATTACCACAAACTCGCTGTGCCCGACCTGACCAGGCAGATGCCTAACCTGGACTGGCGAACGCTGCTGACCATGATGAGCCTGCAAAAAGTCGATACGGTGCTGGTTGGACAACCCGGCTATTACCAGGCGCTCGACAAGTTGTTGCCCACTACACCCATCAGTGTACTGAAAGACCGGCTGGTATTTGGGCTGCTCGACAACAATGCCGGTGCACTCAGCAAACCATTTGAACAGGCAAGCTTTGAGTTTAACAGCAAAACCCTGTATGGTCAACCTCAACAGCCCGAGCGGTGGAAACGCATTGCCAACCGCATTGATGCGTCGCTGGGTGAAGCGCTGGGCCAGTTATGGGTCAAAAAATACTTTCCGGCTGAAGCAAAACAGCGGATGCTGGTGCTGGTGGGTAACCTGCAAAAAGTGTATCGCGAACGTATCGAAAAACTGGACTGGATGGCACCGGAAACCAAAAAAGTCGCCCTGGTCAAACTTGATAAATTCGTAAAAAAGATTGGTTACCCCGATAAATGGAAAGATTACTCAGACATTGAGGTAAAACGCGACGATTATTTTGGCAACGTTCAGCGGGCCAGAGTGCATTACTTTAACCAGGAATGGGCTAAAATCAATCAACCTGTTGACCGGGCCGAGTGGGCCATGACCCCGCCCACCGTTAACGCGTACGCCAATCCGACAAATAACGAAGTTGTGTTTCCGGCCGGTATTCTGCAGTTTCCCTTCTTCGATAAAGACGCCGACGATGCCATCAACTATGGCAGTATCGGCATGGTGATTGGTCACGAAATGACGCACCTTTTCGACGACCAGGGCCGGCAGTACGACGCGGGCGGCAACCTGCGCGACTGGTGGACCAAACAGGACGCCGAGCGGTTTTCGGCTAAGACGCAGGCCGTCGTAAATCAGTACAACGCCTACACCGTACTCGACAACCTTCACTTAAACGGCCGGCTGACGCTGGGCGAAAACCTCGCCGATCTGGGAGGAATCACGCTGGCTTACCAAGCCTTTAAGCTGACTAAACAGGGCCGTTCTGCGTCCGGAAAGAGTACTGATAAAATCGATGGCTTCACACCCGATCAGCGGTTTTTTCTGGGTTTCGCGCAGGTGTGGCGCATTAAAGTCCGCGACGAAACGCAGCGCGTTGGCGTTGCCACCGACCCGCATGCACCCGCCAAATACCGCGTCAACGGACCACTCACCAACTTTACACCCTTTTATGCAGCATTCAGCGTGAAACCAGGACAGAAACTGTACAAATCTGATGAGCAACAGGCACGAATATGGTAGCCACTTTCTGGAGTTACGTCCAGTATAGTACCGGCGCGTTTGGAAACCGTTTCTGCCATTCTTCATAGAAGAAAGCCTTCATTTCCTTCATGACCGAGGGCAGGTATACGTACTTCGTGCCGCCGAACTTGTTACGCTTCTCGGCACGGGTGCTCTCATCCATCTCAAGGGACGTATTCGGGTACCATTGGGTCAATACGTCTTTGGAGCCGGGTGTAAAGCGATGGCTGATGAATTCGGCGTTCATATCACATGGGAAATTAAGGGCCAAAGCAATACGGTCCAGCAGTGCCGTGTAATGGTTGCGCCAGTCCGGAATGGGCATCAGCGGAGCCAGAACAATGCCAATGGGATAGCCCCCACCGCCCAGTTTGCGCGGCAGGGCCAGTTGGCGAAGCGCCTGCAGCCGGGCCTCAACTGATGCCGTACCGCCTTCTAATCGACGGGCTATGGACTCGGCGTTTAGGCTGAAGCGAGCACGGGTTTGCCCATTGTGTGGTAACTGAAGCAAACTGTCGACCTGATCGTATTTACTGACAAACCGCAGCTGGGCCTGCTCACGGCTGCCGTAGTACCGGATGCACTCCGCCAGGCTACCTGTTAGGTGCTCAATGCCCAGTACGTCGGTATAGCAGCTCACCTCAAAGGTTGTTGGGCGCGACTCTCCATTTTTCGACAAGGGTGCCTGCCACGTTTTATTGGGTGGGTAGGTGCCCTCATACGTAACGGTATGCTCAAGCATTTTGGGCAGATTGGCATAGGCACGCACCACCGGTGGTCCCGTTAGGCTGCCCGCAAGGTAGCAATAGTGACAGTGAGCCGGGCACCCTTCGGCCAGGTTCATCTGCCAGTCGGCCGAGGGCGGGATGGGCTGCAACCGGAAGGCGCCCGGAGGTGCATTTACAACTGCCAGCGTATTCTTGGCTATGCGATACGTCTCGCGCTCATCAGCTCCCCGCAAGCCCGTAATTCGGTTGTTTTTGGCAATTTCAATGGGAAGATTCAGGGCCGATATGCGCTCAAACATGGTCTGGCCGAAGGGTTCATTGAGTGCGTCGGCCGTGAAGACCACCCGTTTGGGCATCCATAACTTCGGCGATTTAACTAAGGGTTTGGCAACCACAGCGGCTGCTGATACTGACTCAATTACAGAAGAGGACTGAGCGGTCATAACGAGAGTTGAGAGGTAACCCGTTTGCTGAATAAAAAGCTGAACGGCTACTCTTATTTAACAAAATAGACCGTCAGATAAATCCGCAAATAGTTTATTGTTGCTGCTATAAATGGCTGTAGGATAAATAGTTATACTAAGTATAATTATTATTTTGTTTAAGTGTTAAGCCTGATTAAATGGTCTATGATCATAAACTGTGTGCGTATTTTTATTGAGATCATTAGACTCTCGTACAAGCACAAAGCCAGCTCTAAATGGGCTGGCTTTGTGCTTGTACGTAATAAAATTGGCCAATGAACTGAGTGAACAACCGCTTAACGGTTAGCTCGGTTAAAATAATAATTGACGCCAATTCTGCCCCGGCCTCCCCGGTTTCGGCCGGCCAGGGGATTGCTCCGGTCGTAGTAATTTGTCTCTAAACTGCCTTCGAGTCCCAGATTTCTGAGCAACTGAAACTGAGCACCCAACTCAAGGGTGATGCTGTTAAACTTAGCTTTCTGGTCGGTCGGTACGTTGCTGGCCCGTTCGCGACCAAAGTTATAACCAGCTCCAACAAAGGTGCTCAGACGGGTCCGGAGGGGATAGTACCGGCCGAACAAACCAACCTGATTTGACCGGAAACTGGAACCTAACCGCCGATCTAAGCCTAACCGAATGCCTCCCATGAAACCCGGCTGGAAGAAGTAACCAATGCGCGGGTCGATAGCCATGTAAAGGCCATCTGTGCTGCCTAAACCGAAACCGACCGAACCGCCGAAGAAAATGCTGCCTTTTTCGTACCATGACAAACCAGACCGCTCGTTACTCTGGCGCACTGGCTCTAAAACCTTATCTTTAACTTCTTTCTTGACGTCCTGCGCGGCATCCTTCAGTTCCTGCTTCACTTCGGGCGCTTTTTCTTCTGCCTTCTCTTTCAGCTTTTCGGCCCCCTCCTTAACCTCCTGCTTCACTTCCTGGGCTTTCTCCTGTACTTTCTCCTTCGTCTCTTCCTTAATAAGCGGCTTCTCGTTAGCATTAGAATTGGTATTTTGAGCCAATGCCGCTACCGATAGGAAAGTTGCCAACGTTGCGGTTGTTAGTAAAAATTTCATAATCGTTGAGATAAAATATTGTCATGAATAAATTAGTCTATAAACTATGCAGAGTTAATAAGGTTTTTGGATTTAAAGTATGACTTATTATATAATATAATTATAAAGTAGCCCGTCAGTGAGTTACAAGTCGATTTCCTGAAAAAAGACTAAGAACAAGATGTTAATTTTTTAATACGTTAATTAATGCTGAAACTTGTTCAATGGATACGGCCGGAAAGTTGGCAATTCGAATTTGACTGTCTTTGAATTTACCATAGCCACTACCCACGACCATGCCTGACTGTTTGGCCTTGGTCAGCACATCGGCCGGGCTATTGGTCGTTGCCACAATGACGGTTTGGGACCGATGCCGCTCCTGCTTCACAAAGGGTGCGTACTGCTCTGAGTCGTCCAGAAACTTATAGAGCATCCGGGCTTTTTCCTCAGTTTGCCGACGGATGGTGTCAATACCGATGCGGTTGAAATCTTCGGCTATTTTCCCCAGCAGATAGATATACAGGACGTTGGGCGTAGCGGGCGTCTCGAAAGTCTGGTAATGTTTCCACAGCGTTGGTAGTGTGTGATGTGCCCCGGTAACCATCGACTCGTATTTTTGCAGCCGCTCGGCTTTGGCCAGACAGGCCTCATTGGCAATCCAG
The DNA here is from genome assembly GCA_028288385.1 of Spirosoma sp. Taxonomy (GTDB): domain Bacteria; phylum Bacteroidota; class Bacteroidia; order Cytophagales; family Spirosomataceae; genus Spirosoma. Next base: position 3,712 of record JAQBNX010000354.1, on the reverse strand, counting down.
ACACCGAGCCCAGCGGGCATACCAAACGCTTTCTGCACCGAGAAAAATGCCGAGTCAATCAGGCCGAAGTCAAGATTAGGGTGCGGAGCCGACGACACCATATCGACGACAAAAAGCTTTTTAGGGTATTTGCGTTTTAATTTGTGCATATCGGCCGGCCGCATCTGAACCCCCGACGAGGTTTCGTTATGGGTCAGGCAGACCAATTCGGCATATTCAGGCACTTCTACGTCGGCCACATCGAAGCCTTCGCCAAAGGGTTTTTCGAGCAAGTGAGCGTACTTGTGCAGGCTATTGGCGTAGTCAAAGAATTTTTGCGAAAATGATCCGTTCACCAGGTGAAAACTCTCGTGCTCGACGCAGTTGAACAGCACCCGCTCCCACACCTCGGATGCCGATCCCGTGAAGAAAATACCATGCGTAGGGGGGATAGTCAGCAGGATTCGTAACTGCTCGTCGGTGAACTTATAAATATCACGAAAACGCTGACTCCGGTGCGAAATTGAACCAATCTGCTCGTCCATGGCCGTTTGCAAATGGCGGGCAAACGTGGGAAACAATTCGGCCGGGCCGGGGGTGAAGTAGGTGTTTTTCATAAAAAGCGAAAGCGTGAAAGAGCGAAAGAGGGAGTCAGCTGACACAAACACTCTTTCGCTCTTTCACCTCTTAGTAAAGCAATCTAAACTTAATAGTCTGGTCAATGCTACGCAGTTCGCCCACGACCTCATCGGCATACTCTTTGGCGATATCCGTAATTACGTACCCTATCTGCTCGTTGGTTTTCAGGTACTGACCCTGGATGTTGATCTGGTAACTGGCAAATATATTGTTGATTTTAGCCAGAATCCCCGGTACGTTATGGTGGATGTGCAGCAGTCGGTGCGAACCCTTAAGCAGCGGCAGTTGTAACTCCGGAAAATTGACGCTGCCATACGTACTGCCGTTATTAATGTATTCGAGCAGTTTTCCCGGCACAAACTGCCCAATGTTTGCCTGCGCTTCTTCGGTGCTGCCGCCAATGTGGGGTGTCAGGATCACGTTGGGCTCACCACGCAGCGCATTCATAAACTCTTCGTTGTTGGTTTTGGGTTCCTGCGGAAAAACATCAATGCCCGCGCCAATCACTTTACCCCGCTCAATGGCATCGACCAGCGCCGGTATGTCGACAATATGACCCCGCGACAGGTTTAGGAAAATAACACCGTTTTTCATTAGCCCGAACTCCCGGTAACTGATGAGGTTTTTGTTTTCTTTGCGGCCATCGGTGTGCAGGCTGATGATGTCGGCAATAGCCAGCAGTTCGTCCAGCGACCGGCACTTGCGCGCGTTGCCGAGTGCCAGTTTGTCAACGGCGTCGTAAAAATAGACCTCCATGCCGAGGGCTTCTGCCACCACTGAGAGTTGCGTGCCAATGTTGCCGTAGCCAACCAGTCCGAGTTTCTTGCCGCGCACTTCAAAGCTGTTCTTCGCCGATTTGTCCCACACCCCCTTGTGCATCGAATTGCTCTTTGGCACAATGCCCCGAATTAGCATGATGATCTCGCCGATGGCCAGTTCGACCACCGAGCGGGTGTTGCTATAGGGCGCATTGAACACCGCGATGCCGCGCTCGGTGCAGGCGCTCAGGTCGATCTGATTCGTTCCAATGCAGAATGCACCGACAGTCATAAGCTTATTGGCACTTTCGAGTACCCGGCGCGTCACCATCGTCTTAGAGCGGATACCCAGGATCGATACGTCGCGGATGGCTTCAATCAGCTCATCTTCGTCCAGTGCCCCCTTGCGAATCTGAACATTGAACCCTTCCTGCTCAAAGAGCTGCACGGCAATAGGGTGAACGTTTTCCAGCAGTAAGACTTTAATGCGGCTTTTGGGGTACGACTGGCTGCGACTCAGCTTATTATCGAACAGGAAATCGTCGAGAGAGGGCGTAATGTGGTCGGCTTTTGCCATCACACTAGGCCGCGATACGTTCTCGGTAAAGGCGTAAAATTTATTAGCCAGACCTGCTTCGCGTATTTCGTAATCCGTGTAACCATCGCCAATGACATAAACATCGCCGTCGAGGTTAAGATCGCGCATTACTTTAACCTTTCCTCCATCAGAAGCCAGCGGGTTTTGGTGGTCGCAACCCGTGATGTTACCGACCTCGTCATAGGTAAATGTATTAGCAAAGACATGACTCTCCTTCACACCCAGCGATGTCACAATGGGGACAATGAATTCCCGGAAACCGCTTGAAACAATATAGATATGGTCGGCATTTTCAGTGATAAATGCCTGATTGCGCTGAAACGAGTCAGATATTTTGCCCATCAGGATTTCAACCAGCGCGGGTAAATGGTCGCGGTGTGCATAAAGCAGTTTTAGCCGTAGTGCCAGTGAATCGGCCAGGCCAATCTCGCCCGACATGCCCCGATCCGTAATGGCTTTTATTTGATCCAGTACGTCATTACGGTCTGGTCGGCCAATCAGCGAGATTTCGCCCAGCACATCCAGCGCTTCAACTTTGGTAAACGTACTGTCGAAGTCAATAATGTAAAAGGTTTGTTCGGCCGGGCCGAGGGTTGGTGGTTGGCTAATCATAATATAGTAGTATAAATGCGGCAGTTTGTATCAGGCAAAAATTCGATTAAGTGCAGTTAACCTGGTTCCAAACAGATTATTACGTAAAAGGCATCCAGAACAGGCTACGGTTACATCATGGATCGGAATGCGTTAGGAATTTTACTGTCCGCTCCTCCGACCAATAGGGCCGCTGGCCATTGATGCCGGAGGTTTTTGATGCGAAGCCACAGTGGCCACCCTGTCGGGGGAACTCCATCCAGACGTTGGGTAGTTCCCGCGCCATGGTTTCGGGAAAGCATCCGGCCGACAGAAACGGGTCGTTTTTGGCATTGACAATCAGGGTAGGTACTGAAATATGGGGCACAAACTGCAATGAACTACTCTGGGTGTAATAGTCCGTTACGTCGCGGAAACCGTTCATGGGCGCCGTAAACAAGGCGTCGAATTCACGAACGCTTCGGGATTTGCTCACCGCTTCGGTCTCGAATACACCGGGCATCTGGGCCGCTTTCTGTAGTACCTTGCGTTTGAGTGTTCGGTTAAAGCGGTAATTATACACCAGACTGTCCCACGCTTCGAGCCGCTGCGTAGCCCCGATCAGGTCGAGCGGCACCGAGAATGTAACGGCTTTTTTGATGGCCGGATGTATGGCTTCTCCCCGTTCGCCGAGGTATTTTAGGGTAACGTTTCCGCCCGCGCTGAAGCCCAAGAGGTAAATAGTCTGATAGCCTTTTGAAAGGGCGTACCGGACAACGTAGTGCAGATCTCCTGTGTCGCCAATGTGGTAGAAGCGCTGCTGCCTGTTTAGTTCGCCACTGCACGAGCGGTAGTGCCAGGCTAAGCAATTGAATCCGGAGCGGGTAAGATGCCGCACCATACCCACTAAGTAGGGACTCGCCGAGCTACCCTCGAGTCCGTGAGAGAGAATAACCAAGGGTTTCAATGATGAATGGCAGTCGTTGTATTCATCATTAGAATAAGCCCAGTCGAGGTCCAGAAAGTCATCGTCCGGGGTGTTGATGCGTTCCCGGATGTAAGGGACCGAAACCTTGCGTAATAGCGAAGGAATGATGGTCTGGATGTGTCCGTTCCACAGGCGGGCAGGCGGCTCATACGTCGACAGGGCAATCAGCGGCATTGGGGC
>JAQBNX010000347.1 GCA_028288385.1 Spirosoma sp. | reverse complement strand
CGTTTAACGCATATTTTCCCGCCATGAAATCACCTTCCCCTTACGGCCTAGTCTTTTTTTTGCTGATGGTGTTGTTTAACCGGGCAAATGCGCAAAACGGCCCGCAGAATCGGTCTCCCGCCAACATTGACCGGTTCATTACCCAACTGATGGACAGTGCGCTGGTGCCAGGTCTTTCTATTGCTTTTATTGAGAATAATAAGGTACAGTATAGCCAGGGATATGGACTGACTAAATCTGACTCGACGCAACGCGTTACTTCAGCCACGGTTTTTGATGCGGCCTCGCTCAGTAAACCCGTATTTGCCTACGCTGTCCTCCAGTTGGCAGAACGGGGCGAGATAGACCTGGATAAGCCGCTGTATGAATACCTGCCCTATCCGGATGTGGCGGATGACGAACGCTACAAAAAAATTACGGCCCGCCTGGTCCTCAGTCACCAGACGGGTTTCCCAAACTGGCGCAAAAACCGCCAATCCAAACAACTGGCGATGCTGTTTACGCCCGGCGAGCGGTTCAGCTATTCGGGAGAGGGCTTTGTATATCTGCAAAAAGTGGTTGAATCCATAACGGGCAGGCCCCTAAATGACCTCATGACAGCGCATGTTTTCAAGCCATTGCAGATGACCCGCAGCAGTTACGTCTGGATCCCCGCTTTCGACGAAAATTTCGCTTATCCACACGACCAGTCCGGTCAGCCCGAAACAAAGGGAAAACCTCGGCAAGCTAACGTAGCGTATTCCCTGCAAACGACCGCTAATGACTACGCCCGATTTGTGCTGGCGATTTTGACCCACAAGGGTCTGAAAAAAGAGCTGGTTAATCAGATGCTGACCCGGCAAAGTCGGTTACCCAAAAAATTGTTTGGCGAAGATACCTTATCACCGAATTTAGCCTGGGGACTTGGGTTTGGCCTGGAGAATACGCCATCAGGCACTTATTTTTGGCATTGGGGCGATAATGGCAGCTATAAATGTTACATCACCGCTGACCCACGGCGGGGTAATGCGGTGGTTTATTTTACAAACAGTGCCAATGGACTGAGCTTTAATCAGGAGGTCATAAACTGGTTTCTGGGTGGTGAGCATCCGGCACCTGCTTTTCTGGGGTATGCTTCCTATAAAAAAGGCCGCAATCCACCGGAAAACAAACGATGATTACGTAGTTATCTGATTAAGCGAATCAGAGGCCTTCACTTGGACAGCAGAGCCTGCTCCTCGGCCAGCCACCGCATCCGGTAGGCATTCATGGCGGTACGGCCGAGTTGACTCATCAGTCTGTAGTTAACGACAATCCCAACCGCAGCCCCGATACCAGGGATAAGTTGTGCCATTTTGGCTAAATCGATATAGTCGCGGTACTGTTGCTGAAATGTGAGCCAGTCGAACTGGTTGATGTCGTTTGGCAACCTTCGGCTGTGTTCGGCCCAGTCGGCCACGTGCCTGTAAACCTCCTGTCGTCGCTCTTGGCTGGAAAATGCCAGTTGAAATACGTACAGGATAAAGACTCGCTCACGGTAATCGCTGACCGAATAACCGTACAGAGCCGCTATCTCAAACAATAGTTTCATTTTCAGGCTAAGCAGCAGCGGGAAGTCGGCCAGGGCCAAAACAAAGCCACCCGCGCCGGTAACCCCCCCTTCGGCCGCACCTGCTTTCCGGTAAAAGTTGATTCGGCTGGCAACGGCTGCATCACGCTCGGTGAGGGTCATGCCCTCAGCGGGTTGGCGCGTCAGAAACTCAGCCCCAAACAGCACCGCCCGGGTCATCTGTTTAATGGCTGCCGTAACGACGTTGTGAACCTGGTCTGGGATGATTCGGTTAATTCGGCGTTGCAGGCGGGTCGATAGCTTACCAAAAGCCGAAGGTGGCCTTTGCATAGCCTGCTGCCAGCGTGTCAACTCGTTGCGAACGGCTATTTCGTAGGGTGTCATGACGCTTTACAATTTGGGGAAAAAAGACTACGTTTACCGAATTAAAATGCTTCAAATAGTGTTTTTACCATAACTCCCCAAAAAATCCTGACAATCTTAATCTACTGTATGAAGAAACTATGCCTTGTGCTGGTTGTTCTGCTGAATATGGCAAGCACCAGTCCTGACACCACCGGACTTACTCATCCAGCCTCAGTTGCCTCCGGCAAAAAGACAGTTTCTCTTGCTAATGTTGAAAACGCCACCATTTACGATCAGCTTAACTTAGGCCAGTTTGGTTTGCAGCGCGACGTGTTTAATTACGCCCTGCAAGGCTGGCAGAAGATGAACACCTCAAAGTCTGTGCTCTCTATTGTTGACCTGAGCCAGCCTTCGACCAAAAAGCGACTCTACATCATAGATCTGCTAAACAAAAAAATTCTTTTTAACACCTACGTATCCCACGGCCAAAAATCGGGTGATCTGCTCGCTACGTCCTTTTCCAACGTTAATTCCTCGTTTCAGACAAGCCTGGGATTCTACAAAACACTCGACACGTACATGGGCAAACATGGACTGTCACTTCAGCTAAAAGGACTGGAGAAAGGCTTTAACGACAATGTATACAACCGAAATATTGTCTTACACGGCGCTGACTACGTTTGTGAAGCATTTATCCGTAAAACGGGTCGTTTGGGCCGTAGCCAGGGATGCCCGGCTGTGCCTTATGCCGAATCCAAAAAAATTATTCAAACCGTAAAAGGAGGCACCTGCCTGTTTGTTTACTCCCCTAACCCGGATTACCTCACGAAATCAGCTTTTCTTGCCGAGCCAGTTGCAAGGATGTAATAGTCTATAGCGTAGTGTCTAAATTCATAAAAAAGGGGTGCCATGGATTTTTTCATGGCACCCCTTTTTTATGAGTTAAGGGTTTTATTTTTCCAGTGCATACACATCGCGGTAGATGCGCAGTTGACCAGTGGCGTCAACGTCGGCCGTGTTGTAGGCAATGAACACTGGTACGCGCTTGGGAATGGTCAGCAATTTTGGTTTCTGATCGATCAGGCAGCGATTCATGAAACCCGAATCAAAGGTTTTTTTGCCCAGCACTAAATTGGCTAACTCAACGGGTTTTTGCACCCGAACGCAGCCGTGGCTACGCCAGCGGTCCGATGTTACGGTAAACAGATCACGACTGTTCGTATCGTGCAGGTAGATGGCCAGCGGGTTTTCCAGCTCAAACTTAATCAGGCCCAGCGAGTTTTCGCAACCCGATGCCTGCCGAACGCGATACGGAAAATTCGTTGTGGAGAGGCTCTGCCAGTCAATCTCTTCGGGGTCAACTTCGTGATCTTTCTCGTCGAGAATCTGCAGGTTCTGGTCATAAATAAACGACAGATTACGCTGCATTTTAGGCAGCATTTCTTCCAGCGCAATGTTACGCGGTACGTTCCAGTATGGGTAGGCCACAATGCCCTTGATGTAGGTGGTCATGCAGGGCGTTCGTTTGTCGGCCTTGCCGGCTATGACCTGCATCGGCAGGAGTCGTTCACCGGTTCGACTAAACACGTTCAGTTCACCCGCCGGAATGTTGACCAGCACGAATTTGTCGGCCTCAAAACGGTTGGTATACCGGTAAAAGTTGAGTGTTTGCCGAATCAGCCGCAGTGTGTCAGCAACAGCCGGGTTCCCTTTGGCCCGGGTGCGTATCCGGTTGTAATGAGCAACCAATTGGTTGTACGGCGTAAACGATGAACTGTTTCGGAGTTTAGCTGGCGAAAAGGAACTGTCAATTGCCTGCTCCCCAGTAGAGTCGATGCTTTCTTTCAAGCCGCTAAATGCCAGTCTCGACGGCTTCTTACCGTAGCGAACTTCGGCGAGCAAACGCGTTAATTTATCGGTTAATACGGTTTCTGTATCAGTCGATTTTTGAGCAAATCGGGTAGTATCAATGCCGACCGAATCAGCGTAGCGGCACACCTGGTGCAACATCAGCCGCTGCTGACGAACTCTGGCCTGGGCCAGTTCTGATGCCGAAGGGCCCTTCTTATTATCAGTGTTTGAGCAGCCAGCTAGGAAGCCAAGCACCAGGGAAGCCACAACAGCTACACTAATCCATATAGTCTTTTTTTTCATGGTCATTTGTTGAGTGTAGTTTCTGATAGTAATAACGTAACCAGACCAATGTTAGTTACATCATCCTTAGACAGGCCCATATAAAAAAGGCGCTTCCTGAAGGAAACGCCTTAAATAAAAGTCGATTGGCTTAACTGTAGGGTGGTTTACCCGTATCAAGTTTTCCATCGCTGTTTCGGTTAGGATGCGTGGTGGGCGTGTCGTCCACCTCATCGTCGGATGGTGATGTATCAAGACCGCTGAGGGGAGTGTC